>JQOA01000091.1 GCA_000753945.1 Smithella sp. D17
AATTGATATCGAAATATATGGAGGATTATCTATGCAATACCTTGATGAATTTAAAAGTTATGGTCAAAAAATACGAAATTCTATTTATGCATCACTAATTGACGGCAAAAAATACGAAGAAATTAAAAACACATTTAACAATAAAATTATTTCTCTTTCGAATCAGATTATGAACGGTACAAATAGTTCCTTCAAACAATTTGCAGAAACACTTGTGCGGATTGCAATAAGTCATGGTGTTCTTTTGTCAAATGAACAGTTGGGGGTACTGAATGATAATAATTATAAAGATATTGGTGCTATTATTGCGCTTGCGCTAATATCAAAGTCGCCGAAAGAAAATAAAGCTGATGTTGATACAACTGCGAAAGAAGAAGTATCACTAATTGAAAAGAGAGAAGATTTTTAATAAAGGAGAAATATCATGAAAAAATTAACAGGTGTTTTTGTTATTGAAACAGGTGTTGTTAACAGAGGTGATGGTATGGGAAATATTGCAACTGTCAAGAAAGTAACAACGCATGAGGGCATTAAGGTGTTTTTCTCACCAGTGAGTTATAAAAGAGCACTGTGGAACAGTCTTGAAGAAAGTGCTGGGTGGAATGGTTGCATGGTTACACGTGATAGTGGTGTTGTGCAAAGAACAGGCACAATTATAGACAGCGAAGAATTCGATTTTGCAGGAACCATGATAGCCAAACCCAAATATTCACGTAATTGTACCTTTTTAGTGGATAAAGGAATCTCCATAAACAACTATGCCGGCGACACAGAATTTATGACAAATATGGCATTAGCAAATAAGTATGGTCAAAACGAAGCCAATATTATTAACAAGGAAAATTTCCATGGCATTTATATTATGCCATTTGCGGTAGAGTTGTATCGGGTTGGCATCCAAGAAATTGAAGACATCAAAATAGATTATGATAACAAGGACACCACGTCTAATAAGATAAGTAAAATATATGAAGCACTCAAGCTTAAGAATAAAGTCGCACCCGATGAATTAGCTTCAAAAGTCGACGAAATCACCAAAGAAGATCAAAAGACAATTATAAAATTGACATTGGCAGAAAGAATGAAAAGGATTTCATCTTTATTGACAGGCATGGGCGATCTAGGCCGAAGAATAGAAGGCTCGCCAAAAAATCTAACGCCATTTTTTGCGGCTTTCTCTCTAGACTACCAAACTCCTAAGTACTTTTTAGCTATCAAGAAAATTCTTTCTGAGAACAATAAACTTGAGAAAAAAGATATAGTGGATTTCGGATGTAAAGAATCAAAAATAATTCACGTGGCAGAAATAGATAATTATGACCAAATTGTATCTAATCTTGTTTCAGAAATTGAAACGATATGGAGTACACCAGATGTTAAGAATTGAAATATATCAGGAGTCAGCACACTATAGAATGCCAACTATAGGAAACCCTTATCTGACATATCCTTTAGTGCCGCCCTCAACATTTTATGGATTCTTGAGAGGGATAACAAAAAAAGAGAGCATAAATCATAAAAACACAAAATTGGCTATCGGTGGAAAATATGAGGGCATATCTATAGAAAAAGAAAGACTCTATCTCGAAAGAAGCAAGGAAATAATCCAAAACATTATATCAATTCAATGTCTGCATGAGATCAAGTCGTTAGTATTTGTTTTTACATCTTTTGAATTTGAAAATAAAATTATCGATGGATTCAGTACATTCTCTGGTGCCATGCGATTGGGAAGACAAGAAGATTTGATTATTGATTATAGCATTTCAAAGATTGATGAAAATGTTAAGAGGCTAACTTATCCATCCGAATTTTGTGCATATGCAAATTTTACAAACGATAGGAGTGGTGCTCTTTTCAACATGCCATATGATTCACTTGTAGATGAGAATAAAAATATAACCGGGTATCGATTCATAAATCTTCTTTATATGCCGTGTATAAAGATGGATCACAACATTGAGTTTATTGGAGATGGATTTGTTTATAGTTGACAAAAGTGTCAAAGAAATTATTCATGAATTCGATAAAATACTGGGGCAACGACTTAAGAAATCTTTTGCCAAATCTGATGGCACAACATTAGACCAGCATATAAAGGACCTTGCCGCAAACTTGCAGCAATTTTCAAGATTATTTCCAAAAGAATTAACTGAATATCAGAGGAACATTTTAAAGCTTGCGATCTATTTTCACGACCTTGGCAAATTGAATATTTTGTTTCAAAAAAAGCTTCAAAGTAAGACTAGCGATATTATCCCGCATAATATTCTCTCTGGTGTATTTTCACCCCTGCTTAACGGCCTTATTTCGAATGAGGCAAAGATAATAATTTTTTATGCTGTAATTAATCATCATAATCGTGGAATGGAATTTATAACGAATGAACATTATGGCGTAAAAATATTGCGGCAAAAGTTGACGGAAACCATCAATAATTTTCACCTTCCTGAATGTATAACTAATGAAGGATTGCCGGGCTTTTATGATTTATTACATGATGTTTCGCAAATATATTCTTCAATCCATAAATCAAATCAGATGCTGATAAGCAATATTGATATAACCGATATAATCTTAACAAGTGGTTTTTTAATTCGTCTCGACCATGCAGCCTCAGCGGGTCTTGATGTTGAGGAAGAACCGCTAACGGAAAGTAGAGAATATATTCTTAAGAATTATCTCGCAGGAAAATCTTTTCGACCTTTCCAGGTTGCTTACGGTCTGGACAAAAAAAACCAAAATCTTTGTTTGGTAGCCGATACAGGTATGGGGAAAACCGGCCTTGCTGTTTTATGGAGCCAAAGAAAAAAGTTTTATGTACTGCCGAATCGCGCCTCCGTAAATGCGATGTACAATACCCTCGGGCAAGTCTATGGGGAAGACAAAGTAGGCCTTCTGCATTCAACGGCACTATTTAATCTTCTCTCATCCAGTAAAGATGAAGACGAAGGGCTCGATACGTTGAGAGAATACGAACAAACGAGGCTTTTAGCCAAGCCAGTAACTGTTTGTACTGCGGATCAGCTTTTCACTTCTGCCTTCCATTATCCCGGTTATGAAAAGATTTATGCAACCTTAGCGTATTCTGATATTGTTATTGACGAGATTCAGGGTTTTTCGCCGCAGCAAATCATTCCTATTCTCAAACAGATTGAGGAAACTGTAAAAATTGGCGCAAAATATTTAGTCATCACCGCCACATTGCCTACAATTGTATCCCAGCGATTAAAGGATATTGGAATTGAGGTCATATCAGATGCTCAGAACACAAAAGATCCAACAATGCGGCATCGCATAAAGCTGGAAGATTGTGAAATTACCGAGCTGATAGAAAAAATCATTGACAAATTCAGAAATGGCAAAAAGGTACTAGTTGTTGCCAATACGGTAGGACGGGCACAGGAATTGTTTAATCTTTTTCAATCGCTCCTCGATAAACAAGAATTGAAAAGGGTCAATATCCTTCATAGTAGATTTATATGGATGAAGAGACAGAAACTTGAACAATCGGTTATTGATGAATGTGCCCAGGGTGCGGATGATAATAATTATGTTAACCCTGGACAATGTATTTGGATTACAACACAACTTGTTGAAGCTTCCCTTGATATTGATTACGAATATCTATTCACAGAATTATCGATAGCAGATTCTCTTATACAGCGCATGGGCCGTGTATGGCGGCACAGGCATTATAATTATCAAGGTGAACCCAACATAATTATTGCATGCAAAGTTAAAGAAAACGTGAACTGGGTTTATGAAAAACAACTAAGAGACAAGACAAAAGAATTACTGATGGAGGTAATTAAAAAAAATAATGGCTACATGTTTTCAAGTGATAAACGATGGATTGTTTGTGAATTGTATAGCACGGAGAACTTGATAGCCACAAAATATATTGAGAAATGGAATCAAGTGGAAGCTGAGATAAAATCTGGATGGAACATCATTTTAGATCAACTTCAAAAAAGCAGCTTCCGCGATGTCATGACAATTGACTTGATTCCAGCAATATATAAAGCCCAAGTGTTAACCGAATACAAAAAGCTATGTAATCTACCTAAAAGTTTGAGCAGAGAACAAAAAAAACACGCAAGAGCAAAAATATTAATGGAAATACAAAAATTTAAAGTTCCAATTCCCCTATATTGTGTCAATTCTTCATATGCTTTAAAGAAAATAGGAATTTCGCGTCCGGTTTCAATGCTCGATAATAGATATGGTATTGCATTTCTAGATGAACATTATGAATACAATGAAGAGATAGGTTTTACAGGCAAAGCAATTGAAATTGAAGAAACGCCAAATATAATTTGAACCCCTATGGCATCAATACTTCTTAATTCTGACCACCCCACTATCACCGGCACGCAGGTCAATTATTATTTGATCTGTCACCGTAAGTTGTGGTTGTTTTCGCACAATATCACTATGGAGCATACGTCGGAAGCGGTGGAAATCGGGTCGCTGGTGCATGAACAAAGCTATGCGCGGAAGAATAAGGAACTGGTTTTTGACGGCATCAAAATTGATTTCTTCGACAAGAATCACGGCGTCATTCACGAAGTGAAAAAATCAAAAAAGATGGAAGATGCCCATTTCTGGCAACTTAAATATTACATTCAACACTTTAAGAAATTAGGGCTTGATGTAACGGGCAAGATTGATTATCCACTTATTCGTAAAACTCAGACCGTGGAACTTTCCGCCGATGATGAGGTGAAACTTGAGGATATGCTAAGCGACATTATAAAAATCAACGAGCAGGAACTGCCGCCGCACGTCATCAGGGCAAAGATTTGCAAACAATGCAGTTACTATGAACTTTGTTATGTGTGATTGAAATGCGTGATTATTACATCTTTAAATCCGGCAGAGTCAGCCGCAAAGACAATTCCGTCATGTTCGAATATTCGGAAGAGGGACAAGAGAAACATGTGCCGATCCCGGTCAATGACATTGACGCGCTCTATCTCTTCGGCGAAGTGGATTTGAATACGAAGTTGCTGAACTTTTTTTCGCAAAGCAATGTCATGGTGCACTTTTTCAACTATTACGGTTACTACGCGGGCACATTTTATCCCCGCGAATTTCTCAATTCCGGTGATGTGATCGTCAGGCAGGTAGCATCTTATTCGAAAAAATCGGCACGTCTGGAATTAGCCAAAGAGTTTGTCAAAGGTGCGGCCTATGGAACTATTCAGAATCTCAAACGATACAAAGAACAGGCACAAGACGAACTGGAAAAGGTTGAATCATATTTTGAAGAAATAGATAAGCAGTCAACCATCTCTCAACTCATGGGGATTGAAGGCAACATCAAGGAAACCTATTATGCAGCATTCCCGAAAATCATCACGCAGGAGATTGAATTTACCAAACGGGTAAAAAATCCGCCGGATAACATGATGAATGCCCTGATCTCCTTCGTCAACAGTATGATTTATACGGAAGTGCTACGCGAGATTTATAAGACACAGCTTAATCCTACAATCAGTTATTTGCACGAACCGGGATACAGGCGTTTTTCTTTGTCTCTGGACGTTGCGGAAATATTTAAACCCATTTACGGCGACCGTGTCATCTTTGCGCTGCTCAACAACAACGAGCTTCAGCAAAAGCATTTTGATAAAGACATGAATTATGCGTATCTCCTGGAAGAGGGGCGAAAGATTGTGGTCAAGGCAATTGACGAAAAGCTGAATACAACGATCATGCACAAACAGCTCAAGCAGCAGGTCAGCTACCGGCGGATTATCCGGCTTGAACTTTATAAACTGGTCAAACATGTGCTGGGTGAGGAACAATACAGCAGTTTTAAAATTTGGTGGTAATGTATGTATGTGATCGCTGTTTACGATATATCGACAATGGAACCGGCAGGACAGCGGCGTCTGGCGCGGATTATGAAAAAGATGCGGCAGTATCTCCATCATACGCAGAAGTCAGTTTTTGAGGGGGAGCTATCAGTCGCCAAGCTGATGGCGCTTCAAAAAGAGGCCAAAGAAATCATCAATGAAGAAACGGATTATGTTGTGTTTTTCAGAATCGATAATAAGAAAAACGTCGAAAGACAGTGTGTCGGCATCCAATTGGACCCGACGGAAGTCATTATTTAATAATTATTTTAAAGCGATGCATTATTGATGCTTCGAGAAAATAACACGCGAATTTAGAGAAAGGTGGTGAGGTAAATATTTGATTTTATGGAAGTTGATTTTGTCAGATTGATGGGCGTTAGCGAACAATGATGGGATTTAAAGATGCTCGGGTCTGGTGCAATATACCCCATCGCGGAGGCGTTAGCGAACAATGATGGGATTTAAAGTGCCACATCGCAATATTTTTGCAAAAACACCGTAAGGCGTTAGCGAACAATGATGGGATTTAAAGAAGGTGATCCATTCAATGTGCAATCTTCCAGAATAAGCGTTAGCGAACAATGATGGGATTTAAAGTTATCGGGAGGCATTTTAGGATCGCTTTATAATTGCGTTAGCGAACAATGATGGGATTTAAAGTGAATCAAACACTGGCAATTTGTCTGTAGGGTAAAAGCGTTAGCGAACAATGATGGGATTTAAAGTTTTCGTTGGGCCGGAAATAACAATCAACTCGCCAGCGTTAGCGAACAATGATGGGATTTAAAGCAAATTGTGATATAGAAATTGCGTCTTCACATTTAGCGTTAGCGAACAATGATGGGATTTAAAGCGCTTATATTCCCCGCACAGGTACAGGATGTCCTGAGCGTTAGCGAACAATGATGGGATTTAAAGATTAGGACATATACGTGTCCGCGAGGGGCAATTCTTAGCGTTAGCGAACAATGATGGGATTTAAAGTTACGGTGTACGGGCGGTGTTGGTATCTGCTATTTGTGCGTTAGCGAACAATGATGGGATTTAAAGAGGGTTCTTGTTTTTGTTATAATATTTATGGTGGACGCGTTAGCGAACAATGATGGGATTTAAAGTTCCGGGGGTCGTTCCGTTTCCTCCATTTCCTCCGCGCGTTAGCGAACAATGATGGGATTTAAAGCTCGCTATCCTGTCTGACGGCAAGTTTTACGGAAGTGCGTTAGCGAACAATGATGGGATTTAAAGTTTTTATCGCCATGCAAAATCCCCTGCCGGGAGGCGTTAGCGAACAATGATGGGATTTAAAGCCGTCCAGTTCCATCCGACATCCATTCCGTACGCGCGTTAGCGAACAATGATGGGATTTAAAGTCTGGAGGTGTCAACTTTTCAAACGTGTAATCCTCGCGTTAGCGAACAATGATGGGATTTAAAGAGCCGCGAGCACGTCACACGACGCGGTGCTTCCCGCGCGTTAGCGAACAATGTCCAACTACTTTTAACATTAACAGGATTCACGTATAGGGGACTTGCACCCCATAAGTTCACGGCCCTGCCGGGCGTACACCCGCAATCCAGCCGATCGCTTACGCTCCGGCTGATTTTTCCGTTATCATTTTATCAGCTTAACCACTTTGTAGCCCTGTTTGCGCAGTAAGTTAACAAGTCCATCCGGACCGGCAAGATGCGCCGCCCCCACAATTACCATGGTGTTTCCCGAATCATTGAGAAAGTTTTTAAGATCTCCCATCCATTTATTATTTCTGTCAACTACTATAGTCTGAT
>JQOA01000092.1 GCA_000753945.1 Smithella sp. D17
CCATCCATTTATTATTTCTGTCAACTACTATAGTCTGATTGTTCAGGCAATGGTCTTTGGAAATTTCAATGATCATTCCGGTTCAGGTGTTATTTTTACCCGCGAACCAAAAAGTTCATCATCCGATGTAACACTCTATGGAGATTTTATATTTGGCGTTCAGGGAGACGATATTGTTTCCGGTCTGGCGGAGACGTATTCTATTTCGGAAAAACAGCGCATGGCGGAACGCAGACATTCGGAAATATCTCTGGAAGCAAAATTCCCTGAGATTTACGCTGAACTGGTAAGAATTGCCGAGATTCTGATTTATGAGAAAGGTTTCAACCATCAGGAAATTGAATTTACCTTTGAAGGGCCAACCCGCGATAAATTATATATCCTGCAAACGCGGGACATGAATCAAATAAAGACAAAAAGATGGAGGCGCTTTAAGGACACCAGTGCATTGCAGTCATTTATGCTGGGAACAGGCATAGGAGTGAACGGCGGCGCCCTTTGCGGCCGGGCGGTATATTCGGAAGCGGACATTAAACGTTTCCGTAGCGTTGAACCGGAGACGCCTCTTATTCTGGTGCGTCCCGATACTGTCCCGGATGACGTTGGAGTCCTATTGCAAGTTGAAGGACTGCTGACCGCCAAAGGCGGAAGCACTTCGCATGCCGCGGTAACAATCCCGCAACTGAATAAGGTCGGTGTTGTCGGTTTCAGTAAACTAAAAGTTTATGAGGTCGATGAATACGCAACAATAGGAGACCTTGCAATTAAAGCAGGAGACTTTATCAGCATAGATGGTTGGAGTGGCACAGTATATTCGGGAAAACATGAAAGCGAGGCTGAAGAGTTACGGGACATAACGTTCTGAAAACAGTTACGGCCTTATACCAATTCTAAATCAAAGCGCTATTTTTGTTGGCGTCGTTGTCGGCTACCTCAACGTATGTACAATACGTCTCGTCGCCTCCGCCTAGCCGCCTCAATATCATCTTTGATTTAGAAATGGTATTAGACAGTGAATCACAAAAAAATACATATACCGGCAAACAACAAATTATCTTATAAAATGTTTTTATGAATATAAACAGTCAGGTCTCCCATCCTGTTTGTATAGCTTCCGTATTCATTGTCATACCAGCCGAATATCTTGGCATGAACAACAGGCACTTTCATTAACTTCTCGGGAAATGCCTTCATCAGACCGGCGGGAAAGTTTGGAATATTAGCAATATCCAAATTAATGAAGGCAGTGCGTGTGTGGTTAAACTGTCCTTCAATGATTACCGTCGCGTCCACGCCGATAAGATCTGTGGATACATTTTGCTCCATCGTAAATTTTATTTTACGTTCGGGATTACTTTCGGCAGCTTTGATGTAAATGTCGTTAATCATTTTTGTATTGATGACATTCTCCGCACCGCGTTTATTCATCCTCGTTTGGAAAGTAACATTCAGAACGATTAAGGACATGGTATTGGTAGGCACCCTGATGGAATCCGCCATAAAACCGATGTTTTGTACTTCCGGAATGACATCTCCCAGAGCCTTTGCGGCATTTGTAGAAGTCAGAATTATATTGTTCAAAGTACTTCGATTCTTTCTCAGATCAGTTTCGCCAGCCTTCGGAACCTTGTCCAGTACGCTCTGAGAATTGGTAACGGCATGAATAGTCGACATGGAGGCTGTAAGGATGATGTTTGTTGCCTCGTTTTCCAGAAGAGGTTTGATCATGTGGGCAAGTCCTGTTGTCGTGCAGGAGGCCGCGGAAACGACCTGGTGTTTTTTGGGATCGAAAGCGGTATGGTTGATTCCATAAATAAGGGTAACGGCATCATCCGGTACGGACAACGCTTTGTTTTTTATCTTAAAAGGTGAAGAATTGATTACAACTTTTGCCCCGCCGTGTAAATGTCCACGGATTGAACCGCTTTTATTATCTGAAGAAATTGTCGGATCTTTGAATTTACCTGTGCAGTCCAGAACGACATCAATTCCGTATTGTCTCCAGGGAACATCGGCGGGATTTCTTGCTTCGCGCAGAATCGTAACAGGCACTCCGTCAATCAGCATCTTGCCTTTCTTTTCGTCAACAATTTGAATAAGACGGTCTGATTTCATGCCATAGAGGAATCTGTGGAGCAATCCATAAGTCGCATCTTTTTCAATTACCTGAGCGATGACATCCAATCCTGTCCCTGCTTCCCGCCCCAGATTTACAACAATTTCTTTAAAGTATTTTCTGCCGATATGGTGCCATAGAGATAGCTTCCCGATTCTTCCCAGACTGTTGATACCGAGCACCGGCGGCCTGTTTTCCAATATTTGAACCTTTGCCATTATAAATATCCTCCTTTATTCCTGCTTTCACAGAAAGAAAAATGCCGATAGATTTCCTTTTTGGATTATTAATAAAAAAAACGCAGGGAATCCCTGCTGAAATATAATGAAAATAAGACTATTCAAAAACGGTTTTGTGGTGACCGGGACCATGAAAAATCTCCCTTAAAAGGTCACCGTTTACATACAAGAAAGACAAAGCAAAGTCAACAAAAAACAAAGATTCTAAAACACACAATATATTTAAATAGTTCATATAACAGAAAAATTGACTATATAAGTATTTTTTTATATAAAAAGAAAAGCGGCAGGTAAATAAGGACGGGAACCTGATAAATATTCAGGAATTTACTATTTAATTATTTTGAGAAAAGGAGAATTCAATGAAGCTACGTTTGTTGCGAACGATTCTGGCATTATTTGTTTTATTGACGGCATTTAATGTTTGGGCGGAAAGCTCCGTGTGGGTAGTAAGCTCTTCCAAGGCAAAGGTTTACCTGGCCGGATCATTCCACATGCTGAGAGCATCCGATTATCCTCTTCCTGCCGAATTTTTTGCAGCTTATAAAAATTCCCGAAAAATCGTCTTTGAAATCCCGCCCGATGAGACGGGAAACATGGGCAATATGGCAGAATTTCTTGGCGGGGCAATTTATTCTGACGGCACAACTCTCAAAGATCATCTTTCATCAGAGGCTTACGCCAAGGTAGAAAAATTTTGTAAAGAAAGAAATTATCCGCTGGAGCTATACCGGCTATTTAAACCGGCATTGTTTGTGATGACGCTTACAGTTCAGGAAATGAACAGAATCGGCGCCGACCCGCAAAAGGGGGTTGATTATTATTTCAAAGAAAAAGCTCTACAGGATGGAAAAGCGACAGGAGGTCTGGAAACGGTCGATCAGCAACTTCGCCTTCTTCTTTCCATGGAAACAATTGTGGGAAGCGATCAAGTTCTTGAATCTATCGACGAATTCAAACAAATTGAAACAGCGCTGGGAGAATATCTGACTGCCTGGAGAAAGGGTGATGAACACAAGATGGAAGAACTTTACATTAATGGTTTAAAGTTCTATCCAAAACTATATCAGACTATAGTAGTTGACAGAAATAATAAATGGATGG
>JQOA01000093.1:0-1172 GCA_000753945.1 Smithella sp. D17
GATACTTAAAATCAAAACAACTGGCCGATACGAAATTTCGTCGACAACAGCCTATTGGCAATTATATTGTTGATTTTATCTCGCTTGATAAGAAACTCGTCATAGAATTAGATGGTGGTCAGCATGCTGAGGATAAAAACAAAGATCAGGAACGAGATGGCTGGCTTATTGGACAAGGCTTCAAAGTATTAAGATTTTGGAATAATGACGTTTTACAAAATATAGAAGGGGTTTTAGAATCTATTATGGAAAAGATTTCACCCTCCCCTAGCCCCTCCCCTCAAGGGAGGGGAAGTGTTGTCCGCATGATTGCGTGGGAAGTGACGCGCAGCTGCAATTTGAACTGCGCGCATTGCCGGGCTGCGGCCAGCTGTGGACCTTATCGTGGTGAACTTTCTACAGATAAGTGCTTTAAACTTATTGATGAAATTGCTGCCCTATCTTCACCTGTAATTATTCTTACCGGCGGCGAACCGCTGCTGCGGCCGGATATTTTCGAAATTGCCTCCTATGGAACAAACAAGGGGCTGCGCATGGTGATGGCAACAAACGGCACTTTAGTTACTCCGGCTGTCGCGAAGAAAATGATTGAAAGCGGCATTAAAAGAGTCAGTATCAGCATTGACGGCAAGGACGCGCATAGCCATGACGCGTTTCGTCAGGAGAAAGGGGCGTTTGCCGGAGCGATGGCCGGAATAGCCGCGCTCAAAGATGCCGGGATGGAATTTCAAATCAACACTACGATTACATCAACCAATCTTGATCAGATTAAAGATATTCTGGAATTAACAAAGAACATCGGTGCGGCGGCGCATCATATATTTCTTTTGGTGCCCACAGGTCGTGGTAAAGACCTTGCCGGTCAGGCAATAACCGCATCTGACTATGAAGAGACGCTGATGTGGTTTCATCAGGAAAGCCTGAATTGTGAGATACAGCTTAAGGCAACCTGTGCGCCTCATTATTTCCGAATCATGCATCAGAACAAGAGCAAAATCTCGGAGCCGAAGAAAAAAGTCGGAGGCCACTTTCACGAATCCACAAGAGGTTGTTTGGGAGGTATCACGTTTTGTTTTATTTCTCACGTCGGTCAGGTTCAGCCCTGCGGTTATTTGGAACTGGATTGCGGCAACGTGAAGAAGAAGAGTTTTGCCGCTATCTGGGAAAAATCG
>JQOA01000093.1:1192-7432 GCA_000753945.1 Smithella sp. D17
GAATTTATAAAAGTTTGTGGCGGTTGTCGAGCACGGGCGTATGAGGCGACGGGGGATTATTTAGCTGAAGAACCGTTATGTTTATATGAACCCAAAAAGTAAAGTTCATTTATTTTGTCATACCGGCGCAGGCCGGTATCCAGGAAAATGGCAATAAAACAACCTGCTGTATATATCTTGGCAAGTAAGAAAAATGGTACTCTTTATACGGGAGTTACTTCCGATCTGGTTAAAAGAATATGGGAACATAAGAACGACCTGATTAAAGGATTTACGAAACGATACAAAGTTCATAATCTTGTCTGGTACGAACTGCATGATAATATGGACGCTGCTATTGAGCGAGAAAAGAATATGAAAGAATGGAAAAGAGCTTGGAAGGTCAGGTTATTTGAAAAAGATAATCCTAATGGGAATGATTTATATGATTCAATTATATAACTGGATACCCCGGCATTCGCCGGGCTTGGGGCCGGAGTGAAATCCCGCGTATGCGGGACCGGTATGACGAAGTAAATTATGGACGAGATAGATAAAAAAATACTAAACATTCTGCAGAAGGAATTTCCGCTGGAGGAGCGGCCATATTTAATTGTTGGCGAGCGGTGCGGCATCAGCGAGGATGAAACGATCAGCCGTGTCCTGAAAATGAAAGAAGAAGGAATCATCCGCCGGATCGGCGCTGTGTTTGACGGCGCGAAGCTCGGACGTGTCAGCACTCTTTGCGCTGCGCGTGTTCCTGAAGAAAAGATGGATAGCTTTGTTGCAGTCGTGAATGCCGATAAAAATGTCACGCATAATTACCGGCGTGATAATGAATACAACATCTGGTTCACCGTCAGCGCCGCAGATGCTAAGGAGTTAGAAATATTTCTAAAAGAAGTAAAAGAAAAAACCGGAGTCACGGATATTCTGGATATGCGGGCGGTAAGGACGTTTAAAGTAAATGCCTCCTTTGATTTATAAGTTGCTGGCCCGTCTTTGATTGCCTACCTTTGTTGGCACAGCCTGCCCCGGCGCAGGCCGGGGTCGGCGTCCTCAACGTATTTTAATATACGTCTCCGGCGCCTCCTCCTTGCCGCCGCGGTATGCTTACAAATACGTATCAGCAAGTAAAATGTGGCTGAAAATCGTAATTATCCTTTGAATAGGAATCATAATTTATGACCGAAAAAAATAGAACACCGCTAGTGGCTTTGGTTGACGGCAGTAATTATATCTACCGCGCCTTCTACGGGCTGCCTCTTTTGACGAATTCCAAAGGTTTTCCCACCAACGCTATTTACGGCTTTACCAACATGCTGCTGAAACTCAAGCGTGATCTTAAGCCGGACTACATCGTGGTGACATTTGATCTGAAGGGGCCGACAACACGTCACGGAGAATTTGAAGACTACAAGGCGACGCGCAAACCAATGCCGGACGATCTTATTCCTCAGATTCCGTTTATCAAGGATGTCGTTCGTGGATTTTCCATTTGCGTCCTGGAAAAACAGGGAATCGAAGCTGACGATCTGATCGGAACGCTTACTGTTCTGGCGAATAAAAAAGGCTGGCGAACAGCTATTATTTCCGGTGACAAGGATTTGATGCAGTTGGTTGGTGAAAACGTCACCATGATCGATACAATGAAAGATAAAACCTATGATGTAGCGGCGGTGAAAGAAAAATTCGGTGTCGGGCCCGACAAGGTGGTGGAGATTCTGGGATTGATGGGCGATACATCCGACAACATTCCGGGGGTTCCCGGCATCGGTCCCAAAACGGCGCAAAGGCTGATTGAGGAATATGGATCTGTGGAAGAGGTTATAAAGAATTCGGAGAATTTGAGAAACGTTAAACTGCGCGAAAGCTTTCGTCAGTACGCCGAGCAGGCAAGACTCAGCCGTCAGCTCGCCAATATCAGAAAAGACGTCGAAATCGATTTCGATATTCAGGATGCGGCAGTCAGAGAACCGGATAAGGAAGTTCTTTCGAAGCTTTTCAGTGAATTTGAATTTTCCTCACTGCTGCAGGAAATTAGACAGGATAAGGCAAAACCGGCCAAAGAGTACAAACAAATCTTAGATAGAAAATCACTCGATGAACTTGTCTCCCATTTGAAAAAAAGCCATGAAATTTCACTGGAAGTAATTTTTGAAAAAAATCCTCCGGCAGATTTAGTCGGTATTGCTCTTAGCGAAGGCAAAGATGCTTTTTACATTCCGATTGGTCATACAAACGTTTTAGAGCAGTTGCCGGCAAAAGAAGTATTCTCCGCTCTTGCTCCTGTCCTGAGCAGTCCCGGAATAAAAAAATATGTTTATGATTGGAAAACAACACTTGTTTCTCTGGATGGTTTTGAAGTTCACTCAGGCGAAGATATGCTGCTGGCTGCTTATCTGCTTAATCCGGCTAAAAATTCCTATAATCTCGATGAAGTTGTCTGGGAATATCTCCATGAGCGAATTCCCGCGCCCAACGATGTTGCCGGAGGCAAAGGAAAAACTTATCCCCTGGCTTTAGTGCCGCTCGATAAGATGACCGGTTACGCAGGACAGCGTGCCGATGCCCTTCATGAACTTGCTCCGGTGATCACCGCGCAGTTAAAGAAAATAGATGCCATTGAGCTCTACCGCAAAGTTGAGATGCCGCTTCTGCACGTTCTTTCTGAAATGGAGAAGAAAGGCGTGCTGGTGGATACTGCTCTTCTGCAACAGATGTCGGCGGATCTTACGAAATTGCTCTCTATATCCGAAGAAAAGATTCACCGCCTCGCCGGTGAAAAATTCAATATCAATTCGCCCAAACAGTTGCAGAATATTTTATTTGAAAAACTAAAATTACCCTCTGGAAAAAAAACAAAAGAGGGTTATTCCACGGATGTGGATGTGCTTACTGATCTTGCCCGCAGTCATGAACTTCCGGCAGAGATTCTGGTTTACCGCTCACTGACCAAGCTCAAGTCAACTTACGTGGACGCTCTGCCCGCTTTGATCAATCCCAAGACCGGCAGAATTCATACATCCTATAACCAGACAGTCACGGCAACAGGCAGACTCTCGAGCAGTAATCCCAACTTGCAGAACATTCCTATCCGGACGCTGGAAGGCAAAAGAATCCGTCAGGCTTTCATCGCCGATCCGGATTGTTTCTTGATTTCCGCCGACTATTCGCAAATAGAGCTTAGGGTACTGGCACATTTATCGGAAGACAAAGCGCTCATTGACGCCTTTGCCTCTGACGAGGATATTCACACACGCACGGCGTCGGATATTTTCGGAGTTTTTCCGCAGATGGTTAATGCCGATATGCGCCGCCAGGCCAAAGTCATCAACTTCGGCATTCTTTACGGAATGAGCGCCTTCGGTCTGGCTAAAGAACTGGGCGTTTCCATGAAAATCGCGCAGGAATATATTGAAGGATATTTTCAACGCTATAAAAAAGTGCGCATCTATCTGGATGGTATTTTGGAGGGGGCGCGGCGGGACGGTTTTGTCTGCACACTGCTCAATCGCCGCCGCTACTTGCCGGAACTGAAAAACAAGATTCCTTCCGTGCGCCAGTTTGCCGAACGCATGGCGATCAATACTCCCATTCAGGGCAGCGCCGCTGATCTGATTAAAGTGGCGATGGTGAATATTGCCAACTTGCTTTTGAAGCAAAAGCTTTCTGCCCGGCTGATTATGCAGGTGCATGATGAACTGGTTGTCGAAGCGCCCGTGAAGGAAAAAGAAGAAGTCATGGCGCTGGTCAAAAAAGAAATGGAAGAAGTTATAAAACTTAAGGTTCCGCTCAAGGTGGAAATAGCATCAGGAAAAAATTGGGACGAAGCCCACTAAAAAATAGGTTCAATGAACATGACTAAAGTATCAAACGAACCTCGGCGAATGCTGGGCACAAAGGCAAAACGATGTAATGGGGGTGGGATTATGTTTGCTTTTAAGACATCTAAATTATAGGAAAAAGCGAAGTTCGCATATTAATCGGTGGGCTTGCTGAGTCTCTACGCCAGATCACGAATTTATGCACCCCCTTGCATATATCAAATTTTACGGCAGCAAAAAAAGAATATGAAAGTATGTACTCTAGAGGATACGATTCCCGTTCCAGAGATCAATATTAATTAACTGTTATTCTACACTCTGTAATCCTCAGTTTTGAAAATAGCTGAACTCCAGGTCAACATGTGGTAGAAATCACCATCATGCAGAATAACAATTCATTAAAAAAGGTTCTAAATCCTGCTTATTTGATGCGGGCGCTTTTGTTTTTAATAGCATGTTATATAATTTTTGGGGTTGTCACGCATTTTTCCTGGTGGCTTTTAATTGAGAAGGCTGACATTAAAATCACGAGTCTTGATCCCCAATACTGGCCTGAATATATAATTGTTTTTGTTTTATTCTTTTTGCCACTGCTCTATCTTTTTTGCAGTTTCGTGGCAAAAAAAATTTTACCCATCCACTTTCCGAAACTGGTGCTTTATATGGGATGCACTTTTTTCGGCGCCATGTGGTTTGAAATTATTCTTGACACTCTTTTTGTAAAATTTATGGGGGAACCTGGCTGGCTTTATAAAGTGTGGCCGATCCATCAGGGATACACCTCCGGCGTAGGCATGTTTATGTGGCCTCTATACGGCTTTTTTGTTTATTGCATGAATAGCGCCATTGAAACAAATCCCCGGTTGGTTAATATCAACAATGGCGCGGCAAAAACTTATTTGTATGCGCTCGACGCAATGGCGCTTGAAATCCTGACTAATATATTTTCAATATTATTGTATAGTACTTACCTGTTCTATTATCTTCCCGATGATTTGCTTCACTTTACAACGATACAGATTTTTATTCCTTATCTGTCTGCCTGCGGTTTGGGAGCCGCACTCTCGTTGTTTCTTGAGCGTTTAAAAAAAAATCATTTCATCATCGGACTTTCTTTTTATCTGGCGGGCGTAGTAAGTTTGTGCTGGCTTGCTTAGAACAGCAAGCCAGCTTTTCCTTTAACGTAAAAGCGCAAACTTTTAAGAATACGTCTCCTGTAAAAGTGATTCTAACCTTTTACTTTCCGATGAAATTACCGTCTCTTTTTTCCAAAAACGAGATAACCGCTTCCGTCGCATCATGGCTGGGGATACAGACCCCCTGCATATATAGCTCCAGATCCTGGTTTATGCAAAAATTACCGCTTAAAGCATTGTCGATGGCTGCCTTAGACATGGAAAGCGCCAGAGGAGCTCTTTTAGCGAGTTTGGTTGCCAAAACCATGGCCTCGTCCATTAACTTGTCATCCGGCACAACCTTGGTGACCATTCCTATCTCATAAGCTCTTTTAGCATCGATTCTCTCGCCGGTAAGAATGAGTTCTTTGGCCTTTGACGGACCGATAAGTTTTGTAAGTCTGTAGGTTCCACCCGCATCCGGCACCAATCCTAAAGTGGTGTAAGCCATTGCGAATTTAGCGGTTTCCGAAGCGATGATAAAATCGCTGGCAACAGCTATATCACAGCCGTTGCCGACAGCGTGTCCCCTGACCGCCGATATTACGGGTTGTCTCATTTTTTCAAATGAAAAAGTGACCTGGACTTTTTTGATAAACCATCGCATCCATGCCGGGCTGGCGTCTTTCAAAGAGGCTGCAAAGCTCAGATTGATTCCGGCACAAAATGAGTCTCCCGCCCCCGTGATGATGAGTACTCTAACATCCTCATCCTTATCTATCTGAGGTATGAGTTCGAAGAGTTCATCGTACGTTTTGGCATCGAGAGAATTCTTTGACTCCGGTCTGTTAAAAGTCAGGATTCCAATCTTGTTTTCTTTTGTGAATATCAAATTTTCCATAGGGACTCTCCTTTTTGTTGTTAATAACAGCGTGATTTGGAATACAGCATACATACCTACTTGTAATTAGCGTAAAAAATCAAAACATGTTAAAATTAAGCGTATTGTGCTTAAATGTCAAGGTTAGAAATGTCTCGAATAAAATGTTATCAGAGCAATTCTGCAAATTCAGCAAAAATGTTTAATTCTTAGTAGCGAAGTGTTGACCTGTTATATCCCCAACTCCTACCCTCCATGATAATAACTCAAACAGTTGTCTGAAATATGCCTTTGGAAATAATTGGTAAATATGCTAAAAACTTGCCTATAATAACAACCGGCTTCAGTTACGCAAAGGTGATTGTTAATGAATAAAATTCTTATTCTTTTCGCCCATCCGCGTTTTGAAAAATCCAAGACGAATCGCGCACTGCTAAAA
>JQOA01000094.1 GCA_000753945.1 Smithella sp. D17
TCTAATTTCTCATCTTCAATTTTAGTCTTTATTTCTTCCCGTACCGCAGTGATTGGTTTCAACCCGGCCCCCTTTTTATCTACCACCTGAATTATATGAAATCCTACGCTGGATTCGATTACTTCGCTTATTTGCCCTACGGGAAGGCTAAACGCCACCTTCTCTACTTCCGGAATAATCGTACCTCTTCCGACAAAACCAACATCGCCGCCCTGTGCCGCCGCCGGTCCCTGTGAATATTTTACAATTAACAAATCAAAAGATTCTCCAGCCATAACACTTTTATGCAATTGCATAGCCCCGGTTCTCACTTTCGCTATTGCAGCGCTATCCGCATTAGGAGGTATCAATAATAACAGCTGCTTAATTCTGACTGTTTCTTTACCTTCGTAATCCTGGCGGTTTTTGTTGTAATACTCGCCTATTTCCTCATCAGTGACAATAACTTTGGATTTGATTTCCCGCCGCAACAGACGAGCGCGCATCATCTGCGTCCTTATCTCTTTTTTAACAGAGTCAAGTGAATTACCTTCTTTTGCAAGATTTTTCAGAAAATCCTGCATGCTCAATTTTTGTTTGGACATTATATCCCGGATCACGTCCATAACTTCCTCGTCTTTAACGATAATACCTGTGCCTGATTTTTTCCCTTCCTGTTCAATCAGAATATTATCAATGAGCCGCTGTAAGAAAGCAGATCTTGTCTGTTTGATAACTGTTTCTTTATCATTGCCTTTATAAGTATTTTCGATGTTTTTCAAATAAGGCTCAAACGCGGCATTAAATTCGTAAAGCGTTATTATATCATCATTTACTACGGCAATAATTCTATCTACAACCTCGGCACCGGCCGGCGCGCACAAAAGTATTACACCCCATAAAATCAAGAATAATTTTTTATAAAACTTCACAGTATTTCCTCCATTTTATTATATTACTTATTCTTTACCCAATATATTTTTTTCTTTTTTAATCACCGCTTTCATTTTTAATGCTTCAAGCCAGCTTACAAAAGCTGCATCTTCTTTTTGCGACCGAATATCGGCGATCACCTCTTCCTTGATATCCTTAAAATTTCCAATTCCTGCCGATTGAACTTCCAGAACTTTAAAAATATGAAATCCATAAGAACTTTGCACAACCGGACTTATCTTTTTGACCGGCAACCTGAAGATAGTTTTATCCAAAGGTTCCGGCATGGTTTGTCTGGTGATAAATCCCAGATCTCCGCCACGGTTAGCTTCCGGTCCAACAGATATCTCAGCGGCAACAGAAGCAAAATCTTCACCGGCTTTTAATCTTGCTGACACCTTTTTAGCCGAAGCTAAATCTCGAACAACTATCTGCGCAACTCTCACGCGAGATTCCGTTTTGTAATTGTTGCGGTGTTCATTAAAATATTTTTCGGCTTCATCATCCGTTATTTTAATTTTTGCATTGATATCTATTGCAACAAGCTTTTGCAGGAACATCTCTTTTTTAAAATCTTCTTTCCATTGTTCATATTTTACATTTTCCTGTGTCAGCAAATTGGAAAATTCTTTTCCATAATCCTGTTTAAATTCTTTAATTTTCCTCTCCAGCTCGGCATCGGTTATGAAAATATTGAGTTCCTGCGCGCGCAGAAACATTATTTTTTCCGTAATCATAGCATCCAGAACTTCTTCTTCAAACCGTTTCCTGTAATCGGGTTGATCTAAAAAATCTCTGGGCACTATGCGCATTTCCCGGCCCAGTTGCGACTTATAATCTTCCAGATATATTTTGGAACCGTTCACCGTGGCGACATAAGGTTTTAAAAAAGTATTAAATTTGTCGCACGCAACAGTGGCACCCAATAGCATTAAGCAAAAAATGACGCAACAAAGCGATAACATCACTTTGAATTTATTAACGGAGAAAGAAACATCAGAATACGGTTTTGTGTTAACCATAATATTTCTTTATATCTTGATTGACGCTATTGGGCAAGCATCTTTAACAATAAATCAGCCTGTTCTAATATCTGGATTTCAGTGAGGCTTGGGGCCGGCACAAACAATTTACAATCCGGTGTAAAGCGTAAATCTTTAATTTTATTACGGTAAAGAGCAATAATCTTTGCCGGATCAACCGGAGAAGTATTCAGGAAGAAA
>JQOA01000095.1 GCA_000753945.1 Smithella sp. D17
GAAAAATATTTCAACGTTATTAATCATGTGTCCCTCCTGCCCCCGCCAGCGGGGGATATTAAAGTTTACTGATTTTTGTCTGCTTTTGTCTTTTCGCGCGGGGCAGTCTTCTTGCCGGTCCTTTCTTTTTGGATTGTCGCTCGTTAATTTCGTTTTCCTTCGTTACTGGTTTTGTTTCGAAAGGTGCGTAAATAACGTTGTTCATAATTGCTTCAAATTCTAAAGATGACAGAGGCGTTTTGCCTGACTGAGTTGCAAAAGATGATATTTCCCGATCGGAAGAAACTACAATAACTTCTCCCGCGGTTTGCGCCGCTATTCTCTTAATGACGTCATCGGCTCTTTCGCCATGGCGGGAATAAATAATATTGATTTTCCCTTCCCTGTCTCTTCCTTCTTCCGCCCATCCGTTTTGGATACCATCAAAAACCACGATGATCTGATGCGCCCTTTTATTTTCATATTCGACAAGCCTGGCGATTAATGCGTTTCTTCCCGCTTCCAAAGTTTTTCTTTCATATCGCCGCAGATTGTCGGATTGTCTGATTAGATTGTAACCATCAATTAAAATAAGCATGAATAATTCTTGCATATCCGGGCTTTTTGTTCAATGAAATTCTGATGTTTTCTCAGCTTGGGTTTTTCCTTGACTTTGGGTTACATAGTTTGTTAGCTTTCGCAATCATTCAAAGAAATGGAATAAGATAAATTTATTCCTATTAAAATATTAAAGGGGAAATGAAAATGGAAATCAAAAAAGTTTGTGTGTTGGGCGCCGGATTGATGGGCAGCGGAATTGCGCAGGTTTGCGCGCAGGCCGGTTATGAAGTAACCATGCGCGATATTGAACAGCGCTTTATTGACGGCGGGATGAACACGATTAAAAAGAACCTCAGCCGCGATGCGGAAAAAGGCAAAATCACCAAAGAACAGATGGAGACGATTCTTGGCCATATCAAACCTACTTTGGATATCAAAGAAGCGGCAACAGGAGCGGATATTGTAGTGGAAGTTGTCATAGAAGTTATGGCTGTCAAGAAGAAAGTTTATGAAGAACTCGAAGGAATCGTTCCTCCGCATTGTCTTTTTTTCACGAACACTTCAGGACTAAGTATCACGGAAATGGCTTCCGTGACCAAACGTCCGGATAAGGTAATCGGCACTCATTTTTTCAATCCGGTTCCCGTGATGAAACTTCTGGAAATAATCTGCTGTTATCAGACGTCACCTGAAACACTGGAAGTCGCCAAAGCCTGGGGCAAAAAAATCGGCAAGGAAGTTATTGTAGTAAAAGAAGCTCCGGCGTTTGTCGTGAACCGCATACTGTGCCTGATGCTCAACGAAGCTTTCTATGTTCTGGATGAAGGACTCGCTTCTGCCGAGGATATCGACAAAGGTATGATGCTGGGATGCAATCATCCCATCGGACCATTGGCTCTGGCTGATCTGGTCGGTCTGGATACGCTGTTGCACATTATGGAAGATTTATACAGGGAGTTGGGCGACAAGTACCGCCCGGCACTGATGTTAAGAAAGCTGGTCCGCGCCGGCCGTTTTGGACGCAAAACCGGCCGCGGTGTATACGATTACAGCAAAAAATAAATCAGGAGAATATTTTTATGAAAACCAGGATTACAGAGCTTTTTGGTATCAAGTATCCCATTATTTTATCCGGAATGAGCTGGATTAGTACGCCAAAAATGGTTGCAGCCGTTTCTAATGCCGGAGGCTTGGGAATTCTGGCGACAGGTCCTTTAAATGCAGAGCAGACGCGGCAAGCAATCAAAGAAATCCGTTCTCTCACGGATAAACCTTTCGGCGCCAATGCTACTCTTTTATTTCCGGGTGCGGCTGAAAACGCCAAAGTGCTGCTGGAAGAAAAAGTGCCTGTGATTAATTTTTCTCTGGGTAAAGGTGACTGGATAGTAAAGGAAGCGCATACTTACGGAGGTAAAGTTATTGCGACTGTGGTTAACGCACGACATGCCAAACGTGCGGAAGATTACGGCTGCGATGGCGTTATCTCCACCGGTCACGAGGCGGCGGCGCATGGCGAGCATGTTACTTCTCTGGTGCTTGTTCCTTCTTTGGTTGATGCTGTAAAGATTCCCGTCATCGCCACCGGCGGTTTCGGCGACGGACGCGGTCTGGCGGCGGCGCTGGCTCTGGGCGCGGAAGGAATCGCTATGGGCACCCGCTTTATGACAACTAAAGAAAGTCCTCTTCATGATGTTTATAAAAAACTGTCCATGGAAAAAGGCGTCGAGGACACTTTGTATTCGGATCGATTCGACGGACTACTCTGCCGTATCATGAAGACCGATGCCGCCGAAAGAGCCGTCAAGAAAGGCTTGAATCTGCCGGCGGCTTTCATAAATGCGCAGGATATTGCCAGGCAGTTAAAATTGCCTTTCTTCAAACTGTTTGCAGGTGTTATGTTGGCAGGCTGGAAAACCGCCAAACAACTGGCTTTCATGGCGAACGGTTTCCATGCGATCAGAGTTGCCACGGAAGACGGCGATACGAAGGAAGGTGTGCTTCCCGTAGGGCAGGTGATGGGCCTGCTTCACGATGAACCGACCGTGGCCGAACTGATGGATAGAATGGTGGCGGAGGCCCGGAAACAGCAGGAAAAACTCAATAACCATTTTGCATAATGATTAACTTGTAACTTCGAACGAAGGTGAGAAGTCTTATAATATAATGGAGCCAATTGCAAAACTCCCAACGCTGTCATTCCCGCGACGCTTCTGGGCGGGAATCCAGTTTTTAACTATTTGAAATCATGGATGCCCGACAAAAACATTCGGGCATGACACGGAGTTTTGCAATTGGCTCAATGGTATAAAGACAAGATTTCTCGTCGCTTTTCTCCTCGAAATGACACGAATCCAAGGTTAAGGAAATCTTTCATAACCAGATAAATGGTTGAATGAGGTATGTTTCAGAATAAAACGGTAGTGGTGGTCATGCCGGCTTACAACGCCGGAAAAACCATCATGAAAACATATAATGAAGTCATGGCGCAGGGCGTCGTGGACAAGGTTATACTTGTCGACGACGCCAGCCCGGACAATACCGTGAAGCTCGCAGAGGATCTTCCTCTGATGAAAGTTTTTGTGCATGAACGCAATCTCGGCTACGGAGGCAATCAAAAAACCTGTTACCGGCTGGCGCTGGAAGAGGGTGCGGACATCATCATCATGGTGCATCCTGATTATCAGTACACGCCCAAGCTGATTCCGGCGATGACTTCAATGATCGGCAACGGCCTTTATCATTGTGTGCTTGGTTCCCGCATCTTAGGCGGCTACGCTTTAAAAGGCGGCATGCCGCTGTGGAAATATATCGCCAACCGTTTTCTGACTTTAACGGAAAATATTTTAATCGGAGCAAAACTTTCCGAATATCATACCGGCTATCGCGCTTTTTCCCGCGAACTTTTGCTGAAACTGCCGCTGAAAAATAATTCCGATGATTTTGTTTTCGATAATCAAATGCTGGCACAGGTTGTCTGGTTTGGTTACACGATCGCGGAAGTAAGCTGCCCGACGAGTTATTTTGCCGAAGCTTCATCAATCAACTTAAGCCGGAGCATCAAATACGGTTTCGGCTGCCTGAATACGGCGCTGACTTTTCGTCTGGCAAAAATGAAACTGATTAAAAACAGCCTGTTTCCTGTTCAGGAATAAAAACACAAAAAAAATCGGGCATTCACTTTTTCAGTGCATACCCGATTAGTTTGTCTGCAAATTATTCTTTAAAAAATTATTTTGCAGGAGCAGGCGCAGCTTCGGGAGCCGGTGCCGGTGCATTGGCAGCGTCAGGAGCCGGAGCCGGAGCCGGAGCTGGTTCTTCAACAGCAGGAGCCGGTGCAGGTTCTTCAGCTTTTTTGCATCCTACAACTGAAATAGATAAAGATGCAACGAACAGCATAGCAACAAAAATAGCAAATATTTTTTTCATTATCCGCAAACCTCCTTTCAAAGATTTAATAAAGATTGTATTAATATAACAAGTCCTTATACTGCTTGCAAAAATACGCTTTTTTTTGGCCTTGTCAAGCACAAAATTTATAATTTCTGGTTGCACCCGATGGTTTTGACTAAATTACTTGTTTGTGATCAATAAGTAATTGTTATCTTTATTGATTTAAGTAGACGGCCAATTTTTTAAAAATATTGCTTGATTTTTGCTTATGGTTTGATAAACTGCAACCAATCGTAATTAAGTGTAATGGCAAAAATAGCAAAGTAAAAACGCATAATCTTCAACAAATAAACCCGCTGCCTTTTGGTGCGGGTTTTTTGTTTTAATCTTTGGAAGGTTAGGTTGTCTGACTATTAGCGGCAGTTTTTAATGAAGTTATAGTTTTTGTGTAATCGTCGCTGCCGAAGACTGCGGCTCCGGCGACGATTACATCGGCGCCGGCTTGAGCGATATCACCAATGTTTTTTAGATTTACGCCTCCGTCAACTTCCAGCAGCGCCATGTGTGGCAAAGCGTCCAGCATCTTTTTTGCCCGGGCAATTTTTTGTAAAGACGTTTTGATAAATTGCTGGCCGCCGAATCCCGGATTAACGCTCATAATCAATAGCAGATCGATATCGGGAAGAATTTCTTCGATTTGCGTCAAAGATGTCGCCGGATTTAATGAAACGCCTGCTTTTTTCCCGGCCTTTTTGATGATATCGATTGTCCTGTGAAGATGACTGGCCGCTTCCACATGCACGGTAATAATGTCCGCGCCGGCTTGAGAAAAGGATTCAAGGTACCTTTCGGGATTTTCAATCATCAGGTGTACATCGAAAGGGAGTTTTGTGGTTTTTCTTAAGGTTGATATTATGGCCGGTCCCAGGGTAATGTTGGGAACAAAATGACCGTCCATTACATCAATATGAATCCAGTCGGCGCCGGCTTTTTCTATGGCGGATATTTCCTCGCTCAGCCTGCTGCTGTCGGCGGAAAGGATTGAAGGGGCTATTATTTTCATTTAATTTTTATTTTCCCGGTTCTTTTGTAGAGGTAAATTATACTAAAGAGCCGCCGTTGTCAACCACGGGGTTGTATGTGTTTTTATGTTTCTGAAACTAGTGTAGTGTCTCAATGAAACCTTGTCATATCGACCAGCGGGAGATATCTTGTATATTCCTACGATCATTAAGATTTCTCGCGGAGTATGATCCCGCGTACCCGAAATGCTCCGGGCAAGTTGCGGGACTTCGAAATGACATATTGTATAGATATTTATGAGACTCTATACTAACCAATTTCAATGCACTACGTTTTGGGGGTTTCTCATTATCCCGCGTAGCTATGCTCCTGGGATAATTCGTCCAACAAATTTCAGCGCGCTACGCTTCTGAAACCTGGGACTCATTAATTCCCTTGACACTGCGGCGGAAAAATCTAAAAATAGCGCCATGTATATTCTCTACAATATTATTTTATCTGTTGCCGCGATATTTATTGCGCCCTATTTTTTATTGAAAATAATTTTTACCGGTAAATACCGCAAAAGCATAATCCCGAAATTAGGTGGAAGACAGTTAAGAATACTGACCAATTTGAAGGATGGGCCGCGAGTCTGGATTCACGCGGTTTCAGTTGGTGAGGTTACCGCCGCCGCACCGATAGTCGCGTGCCTGAAAATGAAAAGGCCGGAAATAAAGGTCATTTTTTCTACTTCCACGGAAACAGGCCAGGAAATGGCGCACAGATTTATCAAAGGCGCGGACGCCTTTATTTATTTCCCTCTGGATATTTCATTTGTTGTGCGTAAAATTATCAAATTAGCTAAAGCCGATGTTTTTGTACTGGTGGAAACGGAGCTGTGGCCTAATTTCCTTCGTGTTTGCAAAGAGTTTCGGATAAAAACATTGATGGTCAATGGAAGGATTTCTCCCCGCTCTTATCGCCGTTACCTTAAGACGGCATTTTTCTGGAGAAAAATTCTGGATAATCTGGATGCCGCCGGAATGATTTCCATGATTGATGCGGAAAGGATCAGGGCTATCGGTTTGGATTCCGCAAAAGTTAAAGTGCTGGGAAATGCCAAGTACGATGGATTGGCGGCAATGGTTTCACCGGCTTTGCAAAAGGAAATATCTTTGCGTTTCAACGTGCGGGAAAACGAAAAATTTTTTGTTGCGGGCAGCACGCATGAAGGTGAAGAAAAAATTGTCATTCGTGTTTATCAGGATATTTTAAAACGTTATCCTGATTTTAAACTCATTATTGTGCCGCGTCACATTGAAAGGACTAATGATGTTATAAATCTTTTACAGCGGGCAAATTTAAACGATTTCATAACGCTCTCGGATATGAACAATGGACGTCACAGAAACGGCGAGCGAATCATTGTCGTTGATGTTATCGGAGAACTATTTAAGGTTTATTCGCTGGCTACTATTGTTTATTGCGGCGGCAGTCTTGTTCCCAAAGGTGGACAAAATATTTTAGAGGCGGCGGCCTGGGGGAAAGTAATTTTTTACGGTCCTTCAATGGAAGATTTCAGACAGGAAAGGGCTCTGCTGGAAGACGCGGGCTGTGGAGTTACTATAGGAAGCGCTGAGGAGTTACAGCGGGAAATTTTTAAGGCGCTGGAAAATCCCGAAGAACTCAAGCATAGAGGAGAAAGGGGCAAGGAGGTTGTGCTGTCTAATATAGGCGCTGCCGCGAGATATGCCGATTTGATAAGCAAACATATTTAGAAAATGGCTTTATAGTGCTGTAGTTATCAGGAGGGACACATGATTAATAACGTTGAAATATTTTTC
>JQOA01000096.1:0-5677 GCA_000753945.1 Smithella sp. D17
ATTAATCATTGTAAAGATTTTATTGTAACACTACACTAGAACTCTTTCCCCCTCGCGGCGATCCGTCTCGACCAAGTGCCTTACATCATTAAGGAAACTGCTCGCGCGTTCTGTACCACCGGGATGCCATAGTTCGACTTCAACAACGTAACGTTCTGCCATGCCAATTCGGGCACCACTTGGCCCAATCAATTCCATCAGCCTTGATCCTATTCGATCTTCCTTTTTCCAAAGACACATCCTTTCGGGTTCAATGTACTCCAGGAAATCCATTTGGGTTGATAAGTACGGCATGCCTGTTTTAGGCTTGATTCTTGGCCCTTTCTTGTAAGTATCAATAGCACTGTTGAACTCTTGCAGGTCAACATCGGTTCGGAAAGCAACAACAGCATTGTCTGGTTCGACACTGACAATCTCTAGTCCAGTTTGTCTTTGAAGACTTTCAATCAATTGTTCTGCGCTTGCACCTTCGGCGTAGGGTATCCGAAAGACAAGATGGGGTTGAACACCCTGGCATGGCACTGGTCTAGATTTGCATTCTGTGATTAGTCTTTCTGCCGCAGCTTCCAATTGAGGGGAGAAAACCGAGCGGTCACCACGGTCAGGTCGATTTCCGGAAAATCCTTTCTTCTTGCGTCTTTCCGCGCTCCTTTCTTCACGCAGAAGTGGAAGATGGGGATAGGCTGATTCCGGACCGTTTGCCATTGATTACTCCTTAGCTTGTGTAATAAGCGAGTCTTTTTCGTCTGTTTTCGGGAATTGTGAGACGTGTTTTTCAGCCTTGGATGTCATATTATTAGTGAGAGATACACGTCGCCTCTGATTCCATGCACTTGATTTCAATGTCTCAGCGTCAATGGGACGCTTGTCCGCTAAGATCGATGTTTTAGTGGCGTCTAGTGCTATGCGTTCAATATCTGCATGAGACATCCCTGCTAGATCGCGTGAAAGCAATTCGAGGTCGATTCCCTGTTCCAATCCTAACTGCTTCATGTTTCGGAGCAGTACTTCACGGATGGCTTCGGAGTTAGGCCTGTCAAAGAAAACTATTTCATCAAAACGGCGCCATAAAGCAGAATCAAGCAAGCCCTGATGATTTGTTGCTGCAATAATCAGCGTTTCACCTCGAAATCCGTCCAGCATTTGAAGAAACGAATTGACCACACGCTTTAGTTCGCCATGCTCTTCTTCGGCGGTGCGACTTTTCCCAATAGCATCAAATTCATCGAAAAGAGCTACCATCGGGCGCGTCCTCACGAAGTCAAAGACTTTGCGTAGATTGGCGGCGGTCTCTCCGAGATATGAAGATACAATTGCATCAAATCGAACCAGAACAAGTGGCAGATAGAGCGCTTGGGCAACGGCTTCCGCCGCAATAGTCTTCCCACACCCAGGAGGTCCGCAGAACAATATCTTGGAGGCTGGCCTTAGTCCGTAAGATCGCAAAATATCTGTTTTTCGGTTTTCTTGGATAATAGTATCGAGAGTGCGTTGAATATTTTGTTCTAGAATTAGTGATTCAAGCGTTCGCTTTGGATCTATGACTTCGACCAATACAACACCGCGTTCTTTATCGTGAGGTAAATCGCTAGCATGTGTGCCAATTAATGATAAGGTCTTTGTCGTAACAGTTGTAGATGCACCATTTAAGAGCATTTTTTCAATGTCACGCGCTAGAATATGATGGTTTTTTCTCCGTTCTTCAGCAATATATTTCTCGGCGGCCGTCCGGAAGGCATCTTTATCTCCTATCATGAAAGACTGGATTAGTTTGCTTACCAGTTCTCCTGTTGTGCTCATCGCCCATACCCTTTTTTACTTTGTTGTCATTAATCGATAAGGGGTACTACACCCAATTCAGAAAATCGTTTTTAGTCAGTGCATTCTGAGATACCCGACTTGTTCTTTAATAGATTTTAGTGGCGTTTTCACTCCAATTGATGGAGTGATAATGCTCATTATTGCAATAGTCAATCGCATTTCTCGTGATCTTTTGTAATTTATCAAAGCTTTTGCTTCATCGAATAATCCATTATTTCAGATAGAGGGGACTATAAGAACATTGATCTTGTATGTCAATTAAATATTGATTACCGTTTGAAAGAAAGTAGATAAGCCAAAATTGCCTGACGCTCACTTACAGGAAGAAAGAAATTATTTAGCTAACATTAAGTTTCAAATGTCACTTCATCCTGCTGAACAAAACGCTTCCCAGCAAAAACATGATGACGGCAAAGAAGGTGATGACGCCGAAATCGATATAAAAAGGAAAAGTGCTGACATTGAGCAGAGCACCGCGGACGCCATCCACCGCGTAGGTCAGCGGGTTGAGCTTGACCAGGCTCTGCAACCACAGAGGCAGCTTATTATCCACCGGGAAAAGAGCTCCGGAGAGGAAGAAAAGCGGAAAGACAACAAATGTCGAAACGACCTGAAAGCCTTCCAGGCTCTCCAGCATTGAGCCGATAGCCAGTCCCAAAGAAACAAGCGCGATGGATGTTATCAGCAAAAATAATAAGGCCAGCGGGATTCCCCAGGGATTGACGGAAGGAAATAAAAACGAAAAAATGAAAAGGATAAGAATCTGCAAAGTAACATCCGTGCAGCCGCCCAGCACTTTGCCCATAAAAATACTGAGGCGCGATACCGGCGCTACCAGCACGGCTTTAAGCACATCGAGCTTGCGGTCCCAGACAATATAAAGTCCAAAAAATACCGAGCCGAAAAGCACCGACATGGTCAGTATGCCGGGATAAATGTAATCCCGGTAATTAATATCGCTGATATTGATGCTGGCTCCCACGCCGCTGCCGAAAAGGAACAACCACATCAGCGGCTGAACAATGCTGGAAACGATTCTGCTTTTTTCCCGCCGGAATACTATAAACTCGCGCCACCATAAGGCGTAAATTCCCATCAATTCTTTTTGCAGACGATTATCGCTCATCTTATTTTCCCCTCTGGCGGTAACGTGCCACGGAGTCCACCCAACTGCCGGAGTCTTCCGGTGAATCTTTCCGGATATCGTGACCGGTCAGCTTGATAAAAACATCATTGAGTGTCGGCATTCTTGTTTCCACGCATTCCACATGGGGAATGATGGAAAGCAGCTCCGGCAGGTGGAGATGGGCATCCTTCAAGGTTATCTCCACCGCGCCGTCATTTAGTTTCACTTCTTTGACATAAGGAAGGTTTTGTATCTTTTGCAGGGGAGGTTCTTTTGCCCGAATAACGACCAGATCGCCGCCCATGGATTCCTTGAGATTATCCGGAGCATCCAGCGCCATGATCTTCCCTTGGTCGATAATACCCACGCGGTCGCACACGAGCTGTGCTTCTTCCATATAGTGGGTGGTCAGGACAACAGTAGTCTGCTCCTTTTGCGCCATTTTTTTGATATAGTCCCAGGTGCGGGCGCGTGTCTGCGGATCGAGACCAAGCGTCGGCTCATCCAGAAAGAGCACCGCCGGTTTATGCAAAAGGCCGCGCGCCAGTTCCAGCCTGCGGCGCATTCCGCCCGAATAAGTGCGGGTTATATCGTTACTGCGTCCTTTGAGGTCGACAAGCTCCAGCATTTCCGTTATTCTTTTTTCCCGCTGTTTGGCCGGTACACCGTAGAGGCGGGCATGAAGTTCAAGGTTTTCATGGCCGGTAAGAACCGTATCCAAAGTCGGGTCTTGAAAAACGATACCCACCTGGCGCCGGACTGCGGCTGGATTTTTTACGATATCAAAACCCGCCAATTTGGCGCTGCCTGAAGTCGGACAAATAATGGTGCAGAGCATCCCGATAGTTGTGGTCTTTCCCGCGCCGTTAGGGCCCAAAAGCCCGAATATTTCACCCTTCTCGATATTTAAATCAATGTCCCGCACGGCTTGAATCTTGCCGAAGGTTTTAATGAGAGATTTAATTTCGATGATTGACATTTAAGAATGATACCTAAATTTTCAGATTATGACTACTGTAATATTCTTGAGTTGTGCCAACTCTAGATCATCATCTGAATCAGGTGGGGACCTTGCTCATGGAGTGCCTTGCCAAGCTCTCTGGCCAGTTCTTCCGCAGTGGTTACTTTAACGGACTGTACGCCCATTCCTTGACCTAAGCTTACCCAGTCAATACCTGAAAGATCGGTGAGGTGTGATGCACACTTGCCAGGCGTTACTCCCAGCCGGCCATACTCGAGCTTAAGAATATCATAGCTTTGGTTGGAGCAAATGAGCGTGGTAATATTCAATCCTTCTCTTGCCTGAGTCCATAACGCCTGTAGGGTATACATGCCCGCTCCGTCCGCCTGGAAGTTGATCACCGGCCTGTCGGGGCAGGCGACGGCGGCGCCGACTGCGCAGGGCGCGCCCTGGCCGATAGCTCCTCCCGTGAGTGTAAGAAGGCTGAAAGGCGGAACGCCGGAAGTGATGGGATAGTACATAAAGCCGCTTGTGATTGCCTCCTCAACGACAATTGCTCCCTCAGGCTGAAGAGCCGCGATGACCGCGCAAATCTTTTGCGGGTTAAGAGCGCCCGCGGGGATTTCAGGTCTTTTTAAAGAAGCAAGCATGTCTGGATTAATAATTTCGGGCGCGGCGAGTTCGTCGGCGAGGATTTCCAGCACCTCCAGCAAGTCCTGCTCAGGCGTGGAGAGGTGAAACTTCTTCTGCTCTTCTTTTAAAAAGTTTGCCGGAATGCCTTCATACCCGAAAAAGGATACCGGCTCTTTTGCACCGGCAAAGACAAACACTTCGTATTTCGATAACATGTCTATGGCCATTTCCGGAAGATAGGGTACGCGCTTTACATCGGGCAGTCCGGCGCCCCGCTCGATACGCGCCGGAAAATTCTCAGTGATGAGATCACATCCGCAGGCCTGCTTTATTCTGGCAGCGGCCATCAACTCCTTTTTCCCGATATATTTGTTGCCAAGAACAAGCGCGGCTTTTTTGCTGGCTCCCAACAAGACTGCTGCTTTGACCGCAGCCTTGCTGATGGATAGTTGCTCCTTTTTATAATGAATGACCCCGCCGCTATTGGCGCACTTATTCGTCTGGAGATCAAACGGGACGATGAGGGTGGCAATCTGCCCTGCTTGCGCGGCCCCGATGGCGTCTGCCATATCCTGCCCGAGACGCTCGGAAGAATGGCAGGTGCGCTGCCATCCGGAAACCGTCTTCGCCAAAGGCTCGATATCCATGGCCAGGGGCGGGTCGGATGCGCGATGCCAGGTGGAATGTTCGCCCACCACGGTAACAATCCTGCTGTGCGCTCTTTTGGCATTGTGCAGATTCGCGAGTCCGTTGGCGAGACCGGGCCCGAGATGGAGAAGCACCATGGCCGGCTTCTGGAGCATCCGGGCATAACCATCGGCAGCGCCGGTACAGACGCCTTCAAACAGACCGAGGACAGGCCGGATGCCTCCCACTGTATCAAGAGCAACCGCAAGAGGAAGCTCGGTTGTGCCCGGATTGGCAAAACACACCTCGATGCCTGAATTCCTTGCAGCTTTTATGATGCATTCAGCGCCGTTCATATTACACGTTTTCTGTTTCAGATGTTTCCGAGCCTTTTAACTGTTTCACTGCTGCGTCATAAGCCGATTTGCTTCTTTCTATGGCTTCCTCATATTCTTCTTTTGCTCTGCCTAAAAGTTCCTTTGCCTTGCCGGTAATTTCGTCACGCGTCT
>JQOA01000096.1:5724-5983 GCA_000753945.1 Smithella sp. D17
AAACCTGCCAATAGATCTCTGTTATTTTCTGACATAAAACACCTCCAAAATTAATTACGGGGAAGAACCCCAAAGCAAGCTTAGGAAACAGATTCCGCAGTAAGCTGCGAGGTATTAAATCATCCGCCCCGTCGTTATTTAATCTTCGACTATAATTTTACCGGTCATTTCTTCATGCCCGCTGCCGAAAAATACGATCCTCTATGTTTAAAGCATCATCGCGGTTTTGTTCCAGCGGCTGCAATGTTTTTAAACGCGT
>JQOA01000097.1 GCA_000753945.1 Smithella sp. D17
AAAAAAGCGCGGCGCCGATAGTATTGGTGGGCAAGGGATTAACCTTTGACAGTGGCGGAATTTCCATCAAGCCCGCGGAAAAAATGGATGAAATGAAAACAGACATGTCCGGCGGCGCTGCAGTTATGGGTGTGATTATGGCGGCGGCCGATTTGCAGCTTCCGTTGAATATTGTGGCGCTTGTTCCCGCCACGGAAAATATGCCCGGCGGCTCCGCTTACAAACCGGGTGATATTGTCAAATCATATTCCGGGAAAACCATTGAAGTTCTCAATACCGATGCCGAGGGGCGTCTGATCCTTGCCGATGCCCTTGCGTATGCGTCGGAGTTGAAGCCGGCAGCGGTGGTTGATGTGGCGACTCTGACAGGCGCTTGCGTTATAGCGCTGGGTGATGATGTGATTGGTATGCTGGGGACGGATGATAAACTTAAAAATGAAATAAACGGGGCCGCTCAAACTACCGGAGAGCTTGTCTGGGAGCTTCCCCTGTGGGAAAGCTATCACGAACTTATCAAAAGCGATATTGCCGATTATAAAAACAGCAGCGGCCGGGTTGCCAGTACGATCACTGCCGCCGCGTTTTTAAGCAAATTTGCCGGAGATTCGCCCTGGGTGCATCTGGATATCGCCGGTCCGGCCTGGACGACTAAAGATAAACCTTATATCCCCAAAGGGGCATCGGGGGTCACTGTTCGATTACTTGTGGAATTCCTGCGTAATCGCGCCCAACGATAGAAGATATGCCTCTGCTTCTGGAAATAAAAGACTTGCAAACAGCATTTGATACCGCACAGGGAAGAATTAATGCTGTCAACGGAGTTTCGCTGGAAGTCAATTCCGGTGAAACCATGGGCATTGTCGGCGAATCCGGATGTGGTAAAACAATGCTGGCCCTTTCCATTATGCGGCTCATTCCCGCCAACGGCAAAATCATTAATGGCGAAATATTTTTTTCCGGCATGGATTTATTAAAAATATCAGATGAAGAAATGCGCCTTAAACGCGGCAGTGAAATTGCCATGGTTTTTCAGGAGCCGATGACTTCCCTCAATCCTGTTTTTCGCATTGGTGAACAGATAGCCGAGGCCATTCGCCTGCATCAGCATCTTCCGGCAAAGCAAGCCATGGAGTTGAGCGTTGAGCAGTTACGTGAAGTTGGTATTCCCGATCCGCAAAAACGGGCGATGGATTATCCGCATAATTTCAGCGGCGGTATGCGCCAGCGGGTAATGATTGCCATGGCCATGTCCTGTCATCCAAGGCTTATGCTGGCCGATGAACCGACAACGGCGCTGGATGTTACCATTCAGGCGCAGATTCTGGATTTGATCTCCGGTTTGAAGCAGAAGAATAAGATGGCTGTCGTTTTAATTACTCATGATTTGGGAGTGGTTGCTGAGGCGGCTCAAAAAGTTGCGGTAATGTATGCGGGGGAAATAGTGGAAAGTGCGGCCGTGGAAAAAATATTCGACAATCCTCTGCATCCGTATACTCAGGGTTTACTGGAATCGGTTCCGGCCAGATGCGTGAGATCTTTGCAAAGAGGAGAATATCTAAAAACCATTCCCGGATCTGTTCCGGGTTTATATGATTTTGTCCAGGGCTGCCGTTTTCATGACAGGTGTTCTTTAGCCGTAGAAGATTGTGCGCGAATAAAGCCGTCGCTTTCGGAAGTTGAACCCGGACATTTTGTTTCCTGCTGGAAATACAGCGCAGGGTAAACACCGGTTCAAAGTCGTCCTCTGATAGAGAAAAGAAACTAAAGAAATGGAACCGGGAGTGGAAAATAAGGTTAATTGAAAAAAGTAATCCCGAATGGCGGGATTTGTATTCGGAGTTGATTTGAATTTTGGATGCCCGACAAGCCCATTCGGGCATGACAAAACGGTGAATGCCCGACAAGAGAACTCGGGCATGACAGTTTAAGTTTTAAGTTAAGAATGTAGGGATTGTCGTGTGACCTTTAGGTTATCCCCGCACAATCCGCAACGCGGCGCATTCGGGGAATGCGCCCTGCAAAAGTTTCGATTCAGGCTGCAAGCCTGAATCAGCAGAGAAAATGACAATGTTTTACCGGTATATAACAAAAAATTCGAGAGTGAACAATGTCCGGCGCGCTTATTGAAATTAAAGAGTTAAATAAAAAATATGCTTTGAGTGGCAGTTTTTTCAGTTCCCAAAAGAGAATTATCCACGCCGTTAAAAATATTGATCTGCAAATTATTAAAGGTGAAACTCTGGGGCTGGTCGGGGAATCCGGTTGCGGTAAATCCACGCTGGCACAACTGATAACGCGCCTGGAGGAGCCTTCTTCCGGTTGTGTGAATTTTAAAGGAGAAAATATATTTTTATACGATAAGAAAGCGTTAAAATCCTATCGCCGCAGTGTCCAGATGATTTTTCAGGATACTTATTCTTCACTCAATCCGCGGAAATCCGCTTTGAGCACAATCAGAGAACCTTTGTTGATTCATCATCTGGCCGGAGGAAAAGAGCGCGATGAAAAAGCTTTGGCGATCATGGCCAAAGTCGGTTTAAAAAAAGAACAGGCCAATCGTTATTCTCATGAGTTCAGCGGGGGACAGCGTCAGCGCATCGGCATCGCCAGGGCGCTTGTTTTGAATCCGGAATTAGTCATTGCCGATGAGCCTGTTTCTTCTCTGGATGTTTCCATTCAGGCGCAGATTCTCAATCTGCTTAAGGATTTAAAAAATGAATATAATTTGACATATTTATTTGTTTCCCACGATCTGAACGTTATCCGGTATATTTCTGATCGCGTTGCCGTAATGTATCTGGGTAAAATTGTCGAACTGGCGTTAAACAGCGATATTTATAATCGTCCTCTTCATCCTTATACACGCATGCTGCTTTCGGCAGTGCCATCATGCGATCCACGAAAGAAAAAAAGAATAATAAACATAAAAGGTGAAGCAGGCGCTGAAAATGAGGAAGGTTGTGCTTTTCAAAACCGTTGCTCATACAAAGCGGAAATATGCGGGAAAATAGAACCGCAATTGGTAAAATTTGACGAACAGAGTTCCTGCGCCTGTCACATGGCCGGATCAATCTAATGCAGTGTTTAAATTAAACCTTGTCATATCGACCAGCGGGAGATATCTTGTATATTCTGATTGTCATTAAGATTTCTCGCTTCGCTTCGAAATGACATAATGTATAGATATTTATGAGACACTACACTAGATTTGTCGGAGAAATAATGCCGGAAGAGAAAATATATATAAAAAATGGTTCGCTGAAAATCGAAGGTTTATTAAGCAAATCTTCGAAAGAAAATGGCGTTGTAATTTGTCATCCGCATTCATTGATGGGCGGTTCGTTGCACAACAATGTTGTGGAAACCCTGCAGGAAGCTTATGCTGCTGAAAATTATTCAACGCTAAGATTTAATTTTAGAGGTGTGGGCGGGAGTACAGGTTTTTATGATGAGGGCAGAGGCGAGAAAGAAGATATTTTTGCTGTTTGTGAATATTTGAAAAAGATGGGACTGACAAAATTAATTTTGGCGGGCTATTCTTTCGGCGCATGGGTTGGTTCAAAAGTTCTCGAAGAAAGCAACAATCCTTTTGTCGGCAGTGTATTTATTTCGCCTCCTGTTGATTATTTTAATTTTAACTGGGATGATCTAAAGAATAAAATCAATTTCATGATCTGTGGAGATCACGATCAGTTCTGCATGGTAGATGTTATAAAACGGGTCGCGCAAAAAATAAATTCGCCATTGGAGATAATTCGCGGTGCGGATCATTTTTATATGGGAAAAGAAAAAGAACTTGCGCGCATTTTGCATAAATACATTGTTGAAGCGTGAAGCGGTGTGCGGCGAAGGATCTTCGATTACAAAGAAAATGAAAATTAAGCATTTGCTAGTGCTTGATTTCAATATTAACCGTGTCATTTCGAAGGAACGAAGTGACTGAGAAATCTTTATAATCATTGAATAAGATTTCTCCCTTCGGTCGAAATGACATATCGGTAACTTTTGCAAGTATGCACTAGCTACCGAATCCGATGAAAAAATAATATATAAAAATCCCTCTTTCGAGGGATTGATTATTGTTTGATAATTATGTTTATGTACTTATCGTCATTATGTTGTGTGAAATTAATATTTGAGTATTTAAAGAAAAAGCTTGATTTTAGGAAAAAACGTTGTTAATAATTACAGCAACGTAAAAAAATCATAAATATTTCTTTACATTTGTTGAGAAGATAACTGTTGTGTTAGCTAGAAAATTGTTAGTGTTAAGTTTTAAAAAATAAAATAACCGCGAAGAATTCTTCATTTGAAAAGTAGAATTCGCGCGGTTTTTTAGTTTCTTACGGACTTTGTCTGGTGAGAAACAAATATTTTAAAGGAGGGTTATAGCTTTGGCAGAAGGAAAGGTAAAATGGTTTAACGAGAAGAAGGGGTTTGGCTTCATTGAAAATGATGAAGGTGGAGATGTTTTTGTTCATTATAGTGCGATTAGCGGAACAGGATTTAAGACTCTTTATGAGGGTCAGAAAATTCGTTTCGATATCGAGCAGGGAAATAAGGGACCCAGCGCAACAAATGTACAGCCACTATAATATTTTCATTAATTAAATTTAACTCGAACTAAACCAAAAAATGCCCCGACATGCGGGGCATTTTTTTATGAGACAAGCTGAAAACGAAACGATTATTCTTTGATGCGCCGCAGTTCTTTTTCTAAATCCAGTCTCTTTGTCATTGTTATAATGTGCGATATTGGTAAACTTGTTTATATATAAAGCAGTTTAATTTCAAGGTAAATTATGGCAAAAAATCTGATTGTAATTCTTGGTCCGACAGCATCAGGTAAAACGCATCTGGCGGTGAGGCTTGCCCATGATATGCGAGGCGAAATAATTTCCGCTGATTCCCGTCAGGTTTATAAAAAAATGGATATTGGTACAGGCAAAGATTTAGACCAGTATATTATTAATGACCGGCGGATCCCTTATCATTTGATAGATATCATAGATCCTGAAAACGAATTTAATTTATTTGAATTTCAAAACAGATTTTACGAAGTATTCAATAACATGATTGAGAGAGGAGTTGTGCCTGTTCTTGTCGGAGGAACAGGTCTTTATCTGGAATCAGTTTTAACGGGATACAATATGCCGCATGCCCCGGTGGATAAAAAATTACGGGAAGATTTAGATCGGAAATCAAAATGTGAATTGCAGGAAATCCTTCAGGAGATGAAACCCCGTTTGCATAATAAGACAGATATTGATGATTCCGAAAGATTAATCCGGGCAATAGAAATTGAGCGGGCACGAAATATAACAGATTATGCTCAACAGGGAAGGCCGGATATTGATGCTATAGTTTTCGGCATCAGATGGGAAAGATCAACCGTGCGGCAGCGGATCACAGCGCGATTGAAAGAACGATTGAATCAGGGAATGATAGAAGAGGTAAGGAAACTGAATGCGGCAGGATTGACCTGGACAAAATTGGAGAGCTTTGGGCTGGAGTATCGTTTTGTTTCCCGATATCTGCAAAAACTGATTACATTTGAAGAAATGGAAAAAAAATTAAATACAGCCATTCACCAGTTTGCCAAAAGACAGGAAACATGGTTCCGGCGTATGGAGAAAAAAGGAATAGTGATTAACTGGATATCCGGTGATAACTACACTTTGTTAAAAGAAAGCGTGATGAAATATTGGCGATGAGAAGAAAATCTTTAGTAGATACTTATCTGCAAAATTACTCAGTTGGAGAGAAATGGCAGTTAACAGCAAAAGACACTGATAATATTTCTCAGGTTGTAGTTATACCGGCTTATGCGGAAAAAGAATTGCTTTTTTCTACACTGGCTTCCATCGCGCAAAATCCGTCTTCGTCTCTGGAGTATTCTTTTGTTTTGTGTGTCGTTAATAACAAGGATAATTCACCTTGTGAAGCCATAGAAAATAACCTCTGGACAATCGAATGTCTGGACACTCTGATGGCAAGAAAGTCTTTAAAAAAAATCAGTGCTAAAAAGAACATATATCCTCTTTTGGATTGTATCGCTGAGTCAAAATTGAAACTCGGCTACATCAACGCCGCTTCCAAGGGATGTGAAATGCCGGCAAATACCGGAGGTGTGGGCATGGCAAGAAAAATCGGCATGGATATGGCCGTGCGTCTGTTAGGGAATAATTCGACTTCATCTCCTGTGATTTTATGTCTTGATGCCGATACTCTGGTCAGGGATAGTTATTTGTCTGTGATAAGAAAATATTTTACACCGGAAATAAAAACGGCAATTGTGGCTTATGAACATCAAATGCCTCAGACTTATGAAGAGCAAGCCGCAATTGTCTGTTATGAAATATTTCTGAGGTACTGGATTCTGGGATTAAAGTACGCTAAATCACCCTGGGCGTTTCATTCCATCGGCTCGACTATTGCCGTGTCAACTGAAGCCTATATACAAGTCAGGGGAATGAATAGGCGTGAAGCGGGTGAAGATTTTTATTTCCTCAACAAACTCGCTAAAACTGGAGAAGTTAATTACATTAAAGATACATGTGTGTATCCTTCTGCCCGGTCATCAACGCGTGTTCCTTTTGGAACGGGAAAAAGAATACAAAGATTTCTTTCCGGTGCTCGCGAAGAAGAATATATTTTGTATGATACACGAATATTCACAATATTGGGTGATTGGCTGGAACTTATGAAAGGCAGCTTTCTTTGTGATGAAAATGAAATTTTAACAAAAGCAGGAGAAATTCACGCTTTGTTAAAAAATTTTCTAATAATAAACGGCTTTGCTGTAGTCTGGCCAAAGATACGCAGTAATTCTAAGGACGAAAAAACGCTGGCCCGTCAGTTTAATGATTGGTTTGACGGGTTTAAGACTTTAAAACTGATTAATTATTTTACAAAGGAGATTTATCCTCAAATTAACATGTTCGAAGCTCTGAACAGGATTCTTTCTATGTCGGGAATGCAGGGACCAAAACAAAATTCAGGAATAAAAATTCCCCAGTTGGAAGATCAAGTAGAGATGCTGCAATATCTACGTAGTATGACTTGACGATCAATCGAAGTTAACAAGCAGGGATAATTGCCTTGACGGATATTCGTATTTTGCATATAGATTAACTCTGAAAAAAGACTGCTAATTATTTCAGTGGAGGAGATTCATGAAAAATATAATCAATAAAAGTTGGCTGGCTATTTCCGTTTTATTTGTTTTTGTCCTGGTGTCCGGTTGTAGCGACAATGGTAAGGGCAAGAAAGAATCTCCGGCCTCGGCAGTATCCGGATCCATCACAGCCGGCAATGCACAAAATATTGCGGTCGGGCCGGGTGTACCGAGTGAGGCAGCAGTCAGCGTTGATGGAAGAATATTGAAAAAAGCAGAACTGGAAAATCTGATTAAAGACAGATTAGCAATGCTCAAAGATAAGGTTCCAGCCGATAAACAAAAAGAATTCAGAGATAACATTAGAAAGCGGCTGATCGATGAATTTATTATGCGAACCCTTTTGAACGATGAAATGGCGAGGAAAAAAGTTGCAGTAAACGACCAGGAAATAAAATTAACAAAAGACAAAATACAGGCTAGTCTTCCGGCAAACAAAAAAGTGGATGAATTCCTAAAGGAAAATAAGATATCTCAGGAAGATATCATCTTGGGAATTAAAGTTGAAAAATTCATGAATAAGGAAATTGGTGATAAAGCAAAGCCCTCTCAAAAGGAAATAAACAAGTTTTATAAAGAGAATAAGGATAAGTTATTTCTCAGTCCGGAAAGTGTTCACGTTCGTCATATTCTGGTATCCGTCAACAAAGATGACAGTGAAAAAATAAAAGCAGAGAAAAAGGCCAAGATAGAAAATTTACGCAAACAGTTATTAAATGGCGGTGACTTTGCTGAATTGGCACGTAAGAATTCCGATTGCCCCAGTAAAGAAGCCGGCGGTGACCTTAATTTCATAAAGAAGGGGCAAACTGTAAAAGCTTTTGATGACGCCGCTTTTTCACAGGAGAAAAATGCTATTGGTCCTGTGATAAAGACAGAGTTTGGCTATCATGTTATTCAGGTGCTGGATCGCAAACCTGCAAGAACAATTGCTTTAGGAGAGGTAAAAAACAGAATTTCAGCTTTTCTGGAACAGCAAAACAAATCAAAAGCTTTTACGGACATCCTGAAGAAATTACAGCAAAATGCTAAAATAACGGTTTATTAACGAGACTTAAATCCGCTTATTTGAAGCTGTGTTCGCTGTCGGGGAAAGTTCCGTTTTTCACTTCCGAAATGTAAGATTTAACCGCTTTTTTGATTTCCAGATTCAAATTGGCGTATTTCTTAACAAATTTAGGGGTGAATTTGTCATACATTCCTAATATGTCGTTAATTACGAGAACCTGTCCGTCGCATTCAACTCCGGCGCCAATTCCAATGGTGGGAATAGAAATGGATTGAGTAATTTCAGAAGCGAGTCCTTCCGGAATACATTCCAGAACGACAGAGAATGCTCCCGCTTCTTCTATGATCTTCGCATCTTCAATAATTCTGTGGGCGGAATCTTCTTTTTTCCCCTGTACCCGGTATCCGCCTATCTGGTGGATGGACTGAGGAGTTAAACCCAGATGGGCCATAACCGGAATTCCCGCAGAAGTGATCTTTTGAATAGTATCCGCACATTCTCTGCCGCCTTCCAGTTTAACTGCCTGGGCGTTTGCTTCCTGCAAAAAACGACCGGCATTGGCCAGAGCGGTTTGTGTAGAGACCTGATAAGATAAAAAAGGCATGTCAGCTACGATTAAAGCGCTGTTAGCGGCTCGGGAAACTGCTTTGGTGTGATGAAGCATGTCTTCCATAGTTACAGGCAATGTAGTGTCGTAACCTAACACAACCATCCCCAGGGAATCGCCGACCAGGATAATATCGATATCGCTTTCATCCATTATGGAAGCCATTCCGTAATCGTAAGCCGTCAATACAGCAATTTTCTCTCCCTGTATTTTCATCTTTTTTATGTCAAGGATTGTTTTGCGGTTAGTCTTATTTTGCGTGCTCATTTTTTTCTCCTTTTAAAATAGCGTTAATTTCTTTTGCCTGCCGGGCATTTAAAGTTCCTTTTTTTTGTGCAACTTTAACAGTTATTAATCCGAGAGAAGAATATAAAGATGAATATTGCGGCAGATTCTTGTTAATGGCCGAAACATGTTTTTTTATTGTGCCTGAATCTCCACGGGCGATGGGACCTGTAAGAGATGGAATCGAACCGGAATTTTCAATGTTTCTGAGGCTGCCGTATACTAAAGGCAGATAAGCTTTCTTCGCATCTTTTTCATTCAATCCGATAGCCTGATAAATTGATTCCACCGTATTCATCAGGGCAACCAGATAATTGGAGGCAATGCAAGCGGCCGCATGGTATAGCGGTTTTTGATCGGAGGATATAAAAAAAGGAATACCTCTCAAATCGCGAACAATATTCCTTGCCGGCGCTTGAGCTTTTTTATCTGCTGTGATTGCAAAATAACTGCCGGGGATGTTTTTTATGGCCTGATCAATTGAAGAAAAGCTCTGCAGGGGATGAATGCTGGCAACTGCCGCCCCCGCTTTTTTTGCCGCATCAAGCATATCCAGATCACCTGCTCCACTCATGTGGAAAACGAACTTGTTTTTTATTGCCGGACAAAGGGCAATTTCTTTACAAGCGTAAGAAATTGCATCGTCAGGGGTGGTAAGTAAAATGCAGTCGGCTTTCCGCACTGCTTCTTGAGGGTTGCGGAACACTTCTCCTCCGGTATAAGCCTGAGCTCTTTTCAGCGCAGCAGGAGATTTATCGACAATGGCGGTTATTTTATATCCGGCTTTTTTTAACAAAAAGCCTATGGCTGTTCCCACCATGCCTGTGCCGATTATGGCAAAATTATTTATATATCGTTTATTCATCTTCACAAATAAAAAAGGTCTTCCGCAAAAAAAAGGAAGACCTGGACAGTTCAGTTCAAGATAAATGCCGTCTCAGTCGATAAAATGGATCCAAGCGGTTTTTATATATCTAACATTGGATGGGAACTTAGTCAAACAATATTTATTAGAAACAAACTTGTATTTGCCGCGGTACTTGGTTATATTGTCTAAAGGTGAAATGATGAAAAAGATAGAATTAATGATATTTGATTTCGATGGCACTCTTGTTTCCACTGGCACCGATTTGATTCAAGCAATAAATTATATGTTGAATACTCTGGCGCTAAAGGAAAAACCGGGACAAGAAATTCTTAGCTTCGTTGGCGATGGTATCGGCAAATTAATCGAAGGAGTATTGGGACAGAATAATATCAGGTATCGGGAAGAAGCAATGACAATATTTACTGATTACTATGGCAAGCATCTTTTAGATAATGCCAGGCTCTGTCCGCATGTGGAGGAGGTTTTGAAAAATTATAAAAATAAAACTAAAATTATTTTGACGAATAAACGCTATATTTATACCTTAGCCATAGCTCAAGGACTGAATATAACCCAATATTTTGTGGAAATAATCGGCGCCGATTCCACACCATTCCTGAAACCTGACAGGCGTGTCGTTGATCATATATTAAGTAAATACAAAGCAGCAAAAGAAGATACATTAATCATCGGCGATGGTATTAATGATATTTTTGTAGCCAGAAATTCGGGAATATTGAGTTGCGCTTGTTTAAATGGGCTAGGGAACAGACAGGAATTGCTGAATGCCCATGCCGATTATTATTGTGAAGATCTTCTGGGAATTAATTCTTTGTTTAATTAGACATGATTGAAAAAGTAAGAAGTACGATAGAAAAATATAATCTGCTGGAAAAAGGCGAACGTGTTGTCGTGGCCCTTTCCGGAGGGCCTGATTCGACGGTCCTCCTGGAGGTCCTTGCCCTGGTAGCGCAGGAGGTGGATTTGAGCCTGATTATTGCTCATTTCAATCATGGATTGCGGGGTGCGGAATCAGACGAAGACGAGATTTTCTCCCGTAATCTATCGGGAAAAAGAGGGTTTGTTTTCGTTTCCGGGAAAATGGATCAGAAGAAAAAGGGAAAAGGCTTTTCTCCTGAAGATTTTTATCGGCGGGAAAGATATAAATTTCTTAATAAAGTTGCCGAAGAGTATCAGGCGCAAAAAATTGCCTTAGGGCATAATATGCAGGATCAGGCAGAGACTGTTTTGCTGAATCTATTGCGTGGAAGTGGCTTAGAAGGTCTTAAAGGTTTTTTACCAATACGCGAAGGCAGATATATCCGTCCGCTGATCGAAATATCCAGACAAGAAATTATTTCCTTCTTGATTAAAGAAGGGATTCCCTGCCGCCAGGACAGTTCCAACGAAGACAAAAGATATTTACGCAATCAAATTAGATTGGAATTGCTTCCTTATTTAAAAGAAAAATTTAATCCGAAAATCGAAGAAAGTCTGGCGCAAATGGCGGAAATATTGCGTCCGGAAGATGAATTCATTCGGCAATATATTACTAATACTTTGAAATTACCGTTCATCCGGAGACAACAAAATCAAATTTTGTTAAAAATAGAGGACATTAACAAACTAAATCCTGCTATACGATGGAGATTGTTTAAAATACTTTTGGAAAGTTTTAATCCGGCAAAGAATGGATTTTCTTTTATTCATATAAAATCTTTGGATAATTTGGCTAAAAAATGTAAATCCGGTAAAAGAGTTGTTCTTCCTTCCGGCATCGAAGCCAGATGTGAATATGAAGATTTAATTCTGGAAAGAAAGAAAGATGTCTTCCAGCAAGTGGAATATGAGTATACTATGAATATTCCCGGCTCTCTTTATATTAAGGAAAGAAATCTTACTATCCATTCAGAGATTACAACAAAAGAAGAATTTGTTTCCAGCAGTAAAAATGAAATTTATTTGGATTTGGACAAAATTCAGCAACCTTTAATAATAAGAAATAGACGAGACGGAGATTGGTTTCAACCCTTGGGCATGCAGGGCAGTCAAAAAATAAAAAATTTATTTATTGACCATAAGATACCGCGATGCAAACGTAATGAAATTATACTGTTTGTTGATCGTCTTTCGGTAATATGGATAGAAAACATGCATTTAAACGACCGGGTCAAAATAACCGCAGAAACAAAAAATGTTCTCAGATTAGATATCGTAGAATCATAAAAAAACAGTAAAATTACACAACCTGGTCTTTTTATAAGATCTTCAGAAATTATTTGAGTTATGTTGAATATTATTATAAAGATTATTAAATATAATTGATATTAAGGAGAAAAATATTGAATCAGTCTCAAAAAAATATAGCTCTTGTACTTACTCTACTGCTGGTATTTTTACTTGTCTGGCAGCTATTTAACCAGCCTAAAACGGGTACCAAAGACATAAATTATAGTGAGATGATCGCCTTTTTGGATAAAGGCGAGATAAGTGAAGTAACCATGCAGGGTGAGAGCATTACCGGTAAACTGACTAATGGTAATGCTTTTAAGACGTATTCACCCAAGGATGATAAGCTGGTAACGCAATTCAGAGAAAAAGGAGTCAAAATAACGGCCAAACCAACTGAGGATTCCTGGTATATGACTCTTTTAGTTTCCTGGTTGCCGATGATCCTTCTTATCGGTGTCTGGATATTTTTCATGCGCCAGATGCAGGCAGGTGGCGGAAAAGCAATGGCTTTTGGTAAAAGCAAAGCACGCCTGATTACTGATAAATCCAAAAGAGTTACTTTTGCCGATGTTGCCGGTATTGATGAAGCCAAGGCCGAATTGGAAGAAGTTATCGATTTCTTAAAGGACCCCAAGAAATATACAAGGCTGGGAGGAAGAATTCCCAAAGGGTTATTACTCGTTGGTCCTCCCGGAACCGGAAAAACACTTTTAGCTCGGGCAATTGCCGGAGAAGCGGAAGTGCCTTTTTTGACAATCAGCGGCTCGGATTTCGTGGAAATGTTCGTTGGTGTTGGCGCTTCACGTGTCCGCGATTTATTCAGTCAGGCAAAAAAGAACGCTCCCTGCATAATTTTTATTGATGAAATTGATGCGGTTGGCCGTCATCGCGGCGCAGGTCTGGGAGGAGGGCACGATGAAAGAGAACAAACTCTTAATCAACTGCTGGTAGAGATGGATGGATTTGAATCTAATGAAGGTGTGATTCTTATTTCCGCCACTAACCGTCCTGATGTTCTTGATCCGGCATTGTTGCGTCCGGGCCGGTTTGACCGGCAGGTTGTCGTGCCGCTTCCTGATGTGAGAGGAAGAGAAAAAATATTTGAAGTTCATGCCCGCAAAGCGCCGATAGCAGAAGATGTTGATTTTGCGATTTTGGCCCGGGGGACGCCCGGAACTTCCGGAGCCGATATTGAAAATCTTATTAATGAAGCAGTGCTCAATGCCGCCCGTGATAATAAAGACAAAGTCAATATGAAAGATTTTGAGTTTGCTAAAGATAAAATATTAATGGGCACGGAAAGAAAAACCATGGTGATTAGTGATGATGAAAAACGCAATACTTCTTATCATGAAACAGGCCATGTTCTGGTGGCACGGATGATACCGGGAACCGATCCGATTCACAAGGTTACAATAATTCCCCGGGGAAGGGCTTTGGGTCTTACCCAGCAGCTGCCGATTGATGAAAAGCATACTTATCCCCGGGAATATTTAGAAAAAAATATCGCTATTTTATTAGGCGGACGAGCTGCCGAAGAAATAATTTTGCATGATTTTACTACCGGCGCCGGCAACGATATTGAACGGGCGACAAATCTGGCCAGAAAAATGGTTTGCGAATGGGGTATGAGTGATAAAATGGGGCCGTTGAGTTACGGAAAAAAAGAAGAACAAATCTTTCTGGGACGGGAATTTGCCACACATAAGGATTACAGCGAAGATACGGCAAAGCATATTGATGCCGAAGTCGTGTCTATCGTTACACGAAATTATGAAAAAGCAAAAAAGATTCTCACCGACCATATTGCAATACTGCACAAGATAGCCGGGGAACTTTTAGAAAAAGAAGTCTTAAACGGAGCAGAAATAGATGTCCTGATTGGCAATGTTTTGCCTAAGGATCTTCAGGTTTCTCCAGATGGATTTCACTAAATATTTTCTGTGACTTGTCTGAAGTAAATTTAAATTAAATTTGATATTGGTATAGTCTTGTGAATGTAATTAAAATAAAAAATTTAGAAGACGCTGTGTCGATATTCAAAAAAATTGGTGTTGATCCTTATGGCATTGACGCTATGGCTTCCAAAACAATAAACATTAATATTTTACTTGAAAGTCAACCATGTAAAGTTGCGAATATTATAAAACAAGAAATGTTATCGGTGGGCGGAGATGCCGCTGTTGCCCGGGGAAGCGTTGCCTGCAGTGTTCCTGCAAGCGATATTTTAATAATGGGCACAATAAAACAAATCCTGGCAATGGTAATAAAAATTGAAAAACAGCCATTTGGTTTAAATTCTATTGCCGCCAATATAAGGGAATTGCTTAAAAACATCAGTCAAAAAGAATATATTTTAAAAACGTTTAGACGTGAAATACAACTGGGCAAAAAGACTTTGATCATGGGAATTCTAAATGTTACGCCTGATTCTTTTTCCGATGGCGGGCTTTTTTATTCTCAGCAAAGTGCTATTGAGCGTGGATTACAAATGGTGGACGAAGGGGCGGATATTATAGATATCGGCGGAGAATCATCTCGTCCCGGAGCTGCATCTGTCTCGGAAAATACTGAGTTAAAACGAGTCCTTCCGGTAATCGGCCGTTTAGTGAAACAGATAAAAATTCCAATTTCCATAGATACGAAAAAGGCACAAGTAGCCAGGCTGGCTGTCGGAGCCGGCGCCGAAATAGTCAATGATATAAGTGCTTTGCATGCTGATAAAAAAATGACAAAAACCGTCAAGGATACAGGCGCCGCTGTGATTCTTATGCATATGCGGGGTAATCCCCAAAACATGCAAAAGGGTAATTTAGTTTATAACAACCTAATGGCTGAAATTGCGGATTATTTGAAAGAGAGCAGTGAAAAAGCTTTGAGAGAAGGTATAGAAAAAGATCGTCTGGTTATAGATCCAGGAATAGGTTTTGGAAAAACGCCGGATGATAATTATAAAATTGTAAAAAATCTTTCCCGGTTACAAGTATTGGGGATGCCCATAATGGTTGGAACATCCAGGAAGTCTTTTCTCGGCAAAGTGACCGGCGGTGAACCGGGTGAAAGAATGGAAGGTACAGCGGCGACAGTCGCCGCGGCGATTATGAACGGATGCCATATTATCCGGGTGCATGATGTGGCAGTTATGAAAAAAGTTGCCGTAGTTACGGACGCTATTGTCCATGCATGTTAGGTAAGATAATGATTTGTGGTATTGGAATAGACCTGGTCGAAAATGGCCGCCTGGAAAAGATAATTGAAAAATGGGGTGTTAAATTTTTAAAGAGAGTCTTTTCTGCGGGAGAGATACTCTACTGTGGAAAACATGTCCAATCATCAATACATTACGGGGCCAGATTTGCAGCCAAAGAATCTTTTTTAAAGGCATTGGGCATTGGTTTGGGCGGAGGTGTTAAATTGAGCGATATTGAAGTTGTGAACGATAAAAGCGGAAAGCCGGCGCTTCAACTCTACAGAACAGCCAAAACTCAAATTGAAAAAAGAAAAATTAAGAATATTCATTTGAGTTTGACGCATACGAAAAAATACGCTACTGCGGTTGTCGTATTGGAGAAAGAGTAAAGTGATATTAAATACTGTTTATAGCTATTATAAATGAGTCAGAAAAATACGAAGATTGAAATAATATCTGAAAGTGCCAGGCAGACTGAGGAAATAGCGTGTTTCATTGGCCGAGAGCTAAGAGAAGGTGATGTTTTAGCGTTATCGGGCGAACTTGGGTCAGGCAAAACCTGTTTTACCGGTGGTTTAGCCCGAGGCTTAGGAGTAAGCGATAAATATCAGATTACGTCTCCGACTTTTACCTTGATTAATGAATATCCGGCCCGCTGTAAACTTTATCACTTTGATGTGTACCGGCTGAACAGTTACTCTGAATTCGAAGATTTAGGTTACGAAGAATATTTTTGCGGGAAGGGCATTGTTGTAATCGAGTGGGCGGAAAAAATAATTCAAATTCTTCCGGCTGATGCTTTTTTTATAAGTTTCGAATATATTGATGAAAACAAGCGCAAAATTGTTATTAAAGGATTAAAAGGCAGACTGAAGGAATGGGTAAGATATAAAAGTGGAGGTTAATAAAAATGGCTTTAATTGTTCAGAAATTCGGGGGAACATCGGTCGCGGATATTGAAAAAATAAAAAATGTGGCCGCGAAAGCAATTCGTGAAAAAAATGCGGGCAATGAAGTCGTAGTAGTTTTATCAGCAATGGCCGGAGAAACTGACAGGCTCATCGCCCTTGCGCATCAAGCTGCCGAATCTCCTGACGAAAGAGAATATGATTCTTTAATTTCAACAGGCGAGCATGTTACGATAACTCTGTTATCAATTGTTTTGAATTCCATGGGGCATCGGGCAAGATCATTTTTAGGGTTTCAGGCTAAAATTCTAACAGATAAGGCCCATAAAAAGGCCAGAATTACACTTATTGACACGAAAGAAATAAAAAAAGAACTGAAAAAGGGGACCATTGTGGTTATTGCCGGTTTTCAGGGTGTGGACGAAAATAATAATATTACGACACTCGGGCGCGGCGGTTCCGATACGAGCGCGGTAGCACTCGCGGCAGTTCTGAAAGCTGATCGCTGTGATATCTTTACAGACGTTGATGGAGTTTATACTACTGATCCTGATATTTGCAGTAAAGCCCGCAGATTGAATAAAATTTCTTATGATGAAATGCTGGAAATGGCTATGACGGGCGCAAAAGTTTTACAGCCCCGTTCAGTGGAAATGGCAAAAAAGTATAATGTTCCTGTTTACGTGAAATCAACTTTTTCCGATGAAGGAGGAACGCTTGTGACTAAGGAGGATAAAGAAATGGAAAGAGAAGTTCTTTCAGGTATTACTTATGATAGAGATCAGGCCAAAATAACTGTTGTGCATGTTCCGGATCAACCGGGTGTGGCAGCCAGTTTATTTACGCCTTTGTCGGAGCACAATATCAGTGTTGACATGATCATTCAAAATGCCAGTGCGGAAGGTTTTACCGATCTTACTTTTACTGTATCCAAAAAAGAGATGAAAGAAGCTCAGAAGATAGTCAATACAACGGCTAAGGCAATTGGAGCGAAAAAAGTGGAAGTTGACGATGATGTAGCCAAAATATCTATCATCGGTGTAGGAATGGTAAGTCATTCCGGTGTTGCCGCTAAAATGTTCAAAACTTTGTCCAACGAAAGTATCAATATCATGATGATCAGCACATCGGAAATTAAAATATCCTGTATTATTAAACGAAAATATACAGAGCTTGCTGTTACTGCTCTGCATGATGCTTTCGGGTTGGAAAAGAAAAAGTAATTCCATGACTATTTCCAAAAGTCAAATTAAGGGACTGATCGCCGTTTGTGTAATTCTGGCGATTATTCCCTTTTTTAATTATTACAGTTTATTTGTCAGTTATGAAATCCCTGTTTTTGCCGATCAAATAAATAATTTGCTGGCGATTGAAGTGGTGGAAAAAGATCAGTCTCAAGGAATTTATTTCGTTGGGGCAGAGACATCCGCGGCAAAGTTTTTAGAGAATACCGGCATCAGAAAATTTTCGTTTCCGGATTTCAAGCTTAATGACGGGATGAAAATCACGGTTGGTTCATCTCCCGGCGGGAATAATATTGCCGTGACAGAGATAGGCGCAGTTAAAAGGCTTGCCCTGGGAATGAAATTTGATCTTAATAAAGCTACGAAAGACGATTTGCTTCTGGTAAAAGGAATCGGCGAATCGACAGCAGGGAAAATATTGGATTTACGCGGCAGATTGAACCGGTTCCGTAATATAGAACAATTAATGGAAATAAAAGGTATTAAAGAAAGAAGATTGGCGGAAATCAGGAAATATTTATATGTCGAGAAGCATTCCAGATAAAATTATTCACCGTTGTATGACTTATAAAAACTATAAACACGCTTTACATAATTTTGAGTTTCCCGATAGGGAGGAATGTTATAATTATATTTGGCGACCGCTTTTTCTCCGGCATTATAAGCGGCAAGGGCCAGATCCAGATTTCCTTTGTAGGTATTGAGAAGATAACGCAAATAACGTGCTCCACCTTCAATGTTTTTTCCAGGATGAAAACTGTCTTCGACGTTCATTGAAGATGCCGTTTTCGGCATTAATTGCATTAACCCCTGCGCTCCTACCCTTGAAACAGCCCGATGATTAAAATTGGATTCCGCTTTAATAATCGCTTTGATTAATGCAGAATCAAGTTTAAATTTGTTGGCGGCTTTGTTAATAAGCTCATCGTATTTGGTTACGTCAAGATTGGCCTGAAAAAGAATTCGTTTTTCTTTAAGAATCAAAACATACTTAACCTTATGATCGGTAGGTACGTTGGTTAAGTGGAGAACTCCTTCCTCATCCACATACTTGTAGATATCGGCGTGAACAATATTGGCTGTGGTAATTATAAAAACAGTTAAAACTGCTGTAGCCACTTGCAGGAATAAGCCTGTCCTGAAATTAATTAAGTATTTATTATATAATGTTTTCATAGTTAAATTTTACTTTATCATTGGTTTTAGATCAATGCTTTTTTTAAAGTAAATGATATTATGCCACTCCTAGTGTCGTGTCAATCCAGAAATGTCATTTCGACCGCAGGGAGAAATCTAAGATTTCTCAGTTGTGAAGGCTTCTTCGAAATGACAGAGTATCGTTGACATGACACTAGTCATTCCGCCGTCTATTGCAAGAACTTGCCCTGTAACATAGCTGGATTCGTCCGACGCGAGATAAATGACAGCGCCGACCATTTCTTCCGGCTCCGCAGGTCGTCCCAGCGGAGTTCTGCTCATCGCTACCGAGGATATCCTGATTTTCCAAAGAGCCTCGCTGAAGCGTGTTTTGGTAAGTCCGGGAGCTATGGCGTTAAGACATCGCAGCCATAAAGAACTTTGAATAAATCATTTTCTTCTTTCCGCATTTTGTTTGTTTCTTTTCTGGTCGTATTTTCATGGTTATAACCGAGCAGGTGTAAAATTCCGTGAATTATCAGAAAATCGATTTCTTGTGATACGGTCAAATTTCCCCAAAGAGCGTCTCTTTGAGCCGTTTCGACTGAGATAATAATGTCTCCCATAATTTGAGGATTTATATCACTGTATTCGCCTTCCCGCAGAGAAAAAGAAATGACGTTAGTCGGTTTATCCTTCCCCAGATATTCTTTGTTTAACTCTTTAATCTTTTCATCATCAACGAAAGATAAACTGATTTCTTTATCCGCACAATCAAGAATCCTCATAATTCTTAGAACCGTGCTGCGAATTCTGCGTTTATCAATTTTAATTTTATTTTGATTGTTTTCGATCTGTAATTTCATCAATTTCTTTTTTATCGTTAGTTTCTTTCTGCGCTGATTCCGGATAATCAACACGGTGATGAAAAATTCCGGTAAGAATTTTTGTAAATGTTTCCGCTATCGTATTGAGATTTTTTAGAGTTAATTCACTTTCATCAAGTTGTCCGTCCATATAAATGCGTTCAATTCTTTCTCTGACCAGAGAACGAATTCTTGCCGGAGTCGGATTAGACAGTGTGCGTGAAGACGCTTCAACAACATCTCCCAGCATTATCAGTCCGGCTTCTTTCGTTTGCGGTTTCGGTCCGGGATACCGGAAGTCGCTTTCCGATAAAGAACGGATGGATTCATCCTTGTCTTTCTTGGCCTTGTCGTAAAAAAAGCTGACGATGCTTGTGCCATGATGCTCACGGATTATGTTGATAATTTGTGGTCCAAGCTTGGCTTTAGAGGCCAGTTCGCAGCCGTCTTTAACGTGAGCGATTATAATCAGGCTGCTCATTTTCGGCGAAAGCTTATCGTGTTTGTTTTCGTTTGTAAGTTGATTTTCAATAAAATATTGCGGCTTCATCAGCTTGCCGATATCGTGGTAATAGGCGCTGACTTTTGCAAGAAGAGAGTTAGCCCCGATAGCTTCGGCTGCCGCCTCGACTATAGATGAGACAATAATGCTGTGATGATATGTTCCGGGCGCTTCAATGATCATTCTCTGGAAAAGAGGCTGATTTAAATTAGCCAGTTCCAGCAGTTTAAAGTCTGTTATAAAACCGAAGATACTTTCAAAGATAGGAGTAATTCCGGCAACAAGTATTCCGGTAAAAACACCACCGACAAGTCCCATAAGCAGTCGTAAAAATAGATCGTTGAATAAATTACCGGTAATAAGATTGAGGCAGATAATCGCG
>JQOA01000098.1 GCA_000753945.1 Smithella sp. D17
AAAACCTGTTTTGGGTCGATAGGCACGCCCGCCGTTTTTGTATAGACCAACCAACTCTTTTTTCTTTGTATCCACGGAAATAACTGGTTGACCTTGGGCCTGGTTATCTGCTACGCGCATCGCGATAAACTGAAACTGCTCGTCACGATCCGGGTGTGAATTTTCCTCTAACGTCTTGCGGTTTCCCTGTAAACTATAGCCTTGATTGGCCAAAAGGGTTCCAACGGTTACATGGCCGATCTTATGACCTTGGGCCTGGAGTGCCGCAGCCAGTGTGCGAAGGCTTTGAGTTGTCCACAAAAGAGGAGTCTCCGGGTCACCCATCGTACTGCCTTCCACAAGTATTTTCAAATCTTCAAGAAGCGTCACGTTAATCTTTGCGAGAGCCTTTCTGCCTGCGCCTGCTCGTCGAATACGGCCCTCCGGCAACTCACTTAATCCGGCAATATTCCGAAGTCCTTCAGCAATAACACTGCGTGACATACCAGTCACGTCATGGGCAATCTTAAGACCGCCTCTTCCGTAAGCTTTTGCCTCTGAGGCAGCCCAAAGCCTACGTCCTTTTTCGTCAAGATGTGGCCATATTGTTTCAAATCGAGTGCGCATCTGGTCTATTGTTGTCATGGCAGAAATCATGACATATACTGATCTAAAAGTCTAGTTTATTTTTGAACAGTTCCTTAGCCCTTTATTATAAATTCTAACCTGCGTCCTCTCCAAGATGTGAGTCTTTGTTATATGTTCCCACTATTAATGAGTCTTCCAGTTCTTTCAGAATAAAAAAAGTTCCGGCAATCATACAACTGCTAATAGTCAACATAGTTCTCGGCGCAGAAGTGTTAAGATGCCAGATTAAATCACTTGGTGTCATAAGATAAATTATCAAAAGGCAGCAATAATAAATGATGGCAGTAATCAAAGCAGGAACCCAACTAATAATATACCGTTTGGAAATCGTTAGCCATATTATACTTACGAGAAATATGGTAAACGCAAGCCAGACAGCACTTTCGTCATGAAAAAAAGTTTCTTTAAGAATTAAGGGAAATGATATTCCATCAGAAAAACGATTGCTCATGCGAAAAAAAGCTTCCGTCGTTCCAATCTGCAAATCATTTACAAGATGCCATTTATACTTATAGAAAACAGACCAAAGGATGCAGGGTGTGACAATTACAGCCAGCCACCCCACTCGATATAGACTGAAATATTTTTTAAACTCGCTCAATTTGAATGTGTTTGATAATATTCCTGTTATGACGATAGATACTGTAACTACCAATCCAATGAGGATCCCTTCATTCTTAATGTTGCTTAATAGGGCAAGGCAACTCAATGCAGATATTAAGTCAATCGAACGGCGTTCTTTTAAATAACGTCCTAAAAGAAGCACTGAAATTGCGGAATAAAAAGCTATATAGCCATCCATCCAACCATTCAAAAGATAATTTTTCAAACCAAACGGAAACACCAGCACAAGAAATAAGAAACTAAATCGGCGTGAATAGAAACTGAATATCCAGAATATAGCAGGAATCAAAATCAAAAAGAGTGAGAACTTTGGTGCATATTCGTTCCAGTAGCCAAGGATATGCGATAATTGTGCCGCTAATGCGGGGATCAGTTTTGGATAATCTACATGAGACCATTGAATAGATGGATGATTCCAACCTGCCTCCAGATTTAATGATCCTGCCGACCAGATCATTTTGGAATGCAGGAACCAAATTGAGCGTGGATCCCACTCCCATAAAGGATCATACAAAATGGTAAAATAATAAAGTAGTAAAATAAAAGCAATCGCCACCAAGGGGAGCCAATCTTTGTGGTGATCAAATATAAATTCTTTTTCCAGTCGCATAAAAAACCAGAGAAGCGAACATCCTGAAATTGCTCCTCCGATGAATAAGCTAAACGTAAGAGATTGAACTAATAGTAAAATGAGATGATTGACGAGGAAACCACTCGTCAAGATCAATGGAATTTTCTCCATCAAAGGTGGCTGCTTATCATTCTTTGGCAAAAGAGGATTAGTTATCAAACATCCTAAACCAAAGAGGTATATTATATAGGAGCCGCTAACGACAAAAAACAAGAGTCACCTCTTTTCTTCGTTCTATTTCTCTGCAGTTAGATGAATTATCAAGTTCAGAAATAAATATAAATTTATAGTTACTTTCAGGCGACATCCTTCGTGGCCAGGCAGATTCAACAATCCTTTGATGAAGAGTGGGGTCATTCATAATTTTTCCGGAGATATTATAAGAAATTATTTGATGACTCCTAAGAATCGCCAACATCTCTTGAACTGCCGGAGGCAATATATGTTCGCCTGTACGTGGTGTTGTTAAATTCAATTGAAACGATCGAATATCGGTTATAGCAGAAAAAGTACATCGAAATAGTTTTCCAATCGTTTCCACTATAGGGGGTTTAAAAAGAATTAAAAATGCGATAAGAAGAAATATCTTTAGTAAATTCTTGTTTTTCCATGTAGCTTTATTGGTTAGGTCTCTCAACTTCATTTCGTCTCTTCAAGTGTTTTTGATGGCCATTATTGAGTAGATCAGAACGGTTTTTCCAATCGAAGACGTATGGGACGCCCTTAAGAAATTAAGTTACTCATC
>JQOA01000099.1:0-9137 GCA_000753945.1 Smithella sp. D17
GTTACATCAGTCGCTCGTGCGTATTGGCGAAAGTCCTGTTAGTGTCTTAGTACTCTTATTTGATGGTCAAGAATTCATATTCGTGATTGACTTACTCAACTGTTCTTCTTATACTTTATTAGAAAAAGAGGTTTCTGTTTGCTAAATCGAGTCGAAAAGACTTGACCAAACGGAGGGGTAATATGCGTAAATTTATTAATTAAAAAATCAAAGGACAAAAGTGCGCTAGAAATAGCAATAACAAAACTTCAAGAATATGAAAAACAAGTCAAAGATAGCAAAGAATTCGAAATTAAGGCACTGCGATGTATGGAGCAATATGACAAAAATAGAAGATAGATTGCTATCCGGTATGCCGGACAGAGTTTGATGACGTCAAATATCAAAGAGGAAACGATGAAAGAAAAAAAGACTGTTCGTTTAACACAGACAGTGCAGAGCGCGGGTTGAGCCTGTAAGATAGGTCCGGGAGACCTGTCCGAAATCATGCACGATTTGCCGCTCATTCAAGATCCGAATTTACTAAGCGGATTTGAACACGCGGAAGACGCGGGAGTGTATAAAATTTCCGCTGATCTCGCTTTGGTTCAAACGGTTGATTTTTTTACTCCCACTGTTGACGATCCTTTTACCTTCGGACAGATTGCGGCCGTCAATGCGCTAAATGATATTTATGCCATGGGCGCCAGGCCGCTGACAGCGATGAATATTGTCTGCTTTCCAATCAAGACAATGGATAAATCCGTGCTCAAAGAAGTGCTGCGCGGGGGATTGGATAAAATGCGCGAAGCCGGCGTTTTGCTTATCGGCGGGCATAGCGTTGAAGACAACGAAATTAAATATGGCCTTTCTGTAACAGGAGTGGTTCATCCTGATAAAGTCTTGTTTAATCGCGGCGCCGGAATTGGTGATAAATTAATTTTGACAAAGCCTCTGGGGACGGGAATTATCAGCACCGCCGTTAAAGCCGAAGAAGCATCTGACGAACAAATGAAACAAGTGATTAATTCCATGACCATGCTTAATAAAAAAGCGTCGGAAATGATGATTGCTGCAGATAACGTTCACTCCTGCACAGACATCACCGGCTTCGGTTTTTTAGGACACGCCAGTGAAATGATTGAGGGCGGCGATGTCGGCCTGCGCATCAATTCTTCTACCATCCCGGTTTTTCAGGGTGTACGGGAATTAATGGAAACAGGTTTTATTCCCGGCGGTCTTTATCGCAATAAAAATTTCCGCATCAATCAAGTCGAAAAAGAACAGACCTGTCCGGAATGGATTTTTGATGTCCTCTTTGATCCGCAGACAGCGGGAGGGCTATTTTTCAGTCTGCCCGGCGATAAGGCACAAAACCTTGTGGGAAAAATGCATAACGCCGGAATTGTTGATGCTGCTGTTGTCGGCGAAGTTGTTGCCGGTCATCCCGGTAAAATTTTTGTTTATTAGGAGGATTTAGCCGGCGGTTCCATTTATGCCCGAACCATGAAATTTGAATCCATCACAATCAAAAAAGAGACGGAGCTGAATTTAAAAAAGATCATGGATATAGTCCGGCCTGATGATTCATTGGTCTTTCTGATGCAGGGCAGCCCTGATCCCGATGTCATAGCTTCGGCTATGGCATTGCGTGAAATTATCCAGCGGAAAAAAGGCCTGGCCAAAAGCGTTTTCGTGTCCACAGAGCCATTGGTCAGACAGCAAAATAAAGAATTTGTTTCTTTCATGCGTCTAAATATTCACTTAATTAATCAAGTGGATTTGAATTCCTACCGTTTAATTGCGCTTTTGGATGCCCAGCCATCTTTTTTTGATGACGCATTAAACTTTATAAAGCCGCATATTGTTTTCGATCATCACCCCCGTGAAGGAAACTGGCAGGCGGATATGGAAGATATCCGGCCTGACTACGGTGCTTTATCCAGCATCCTAACCGAGTATTTGCTTTGTGCCCGCGTGAAAATCCCCCGCAACTTGCACACCGCTTTGCTTTATGGAATCAAATCGGATACGGATAATTTTGATCGTGCCACCATTATCGAAGATATCAGAGCTTATACCTATCATACAAAACACGCCAATATGCGGCTGATTCGCCGCATCGAACTTAATCAAACGCCGGGCAGTTTTTTGAAACATTACGATCACGCCTATCATCACATGAACAATTTTCACGGCCGGCGGGTTTGTTATCTGGGAAGTGTTGAAAGCGCTGATGTCTGTGTTCAGATCGCAGATTTTTATTTGCATTTGATCGGCACTTACTATGTAGTTGTGGCCGGAACTGCCGGCGATAAGTTCATCATTATTTTTCGTGGAGATGGTTATCGGCAGGATTGCGGCGCAATTGCGCAAAGGGCTTTCGGGTTAATCGGTAAAGGCGGTGGACATCGAAGCGCCGCCCGAATGGAAGTTCCTCTGGAAGTATTAAAAAAGAAATTAAATGACGATTTGTCTCAACGAAACATTGACAGGTTTCTTTTTCAAAGTCTAAAAAGGGACCAAAAACCTGATACCGCCGGACATTGAGAAGGTATTGAAAAAAAATTTGTTTTAGGAAGGAAAACTTATGAAAGACATTGGATTTAAAAAAGAAATAGCAACAGGCAGTTACCTTGATCATTTTAACGGTTTTCAGGAAAAGAAACTTACAATTGAAGTGCGTTATGATGAAATTACCGGTGTTTCGACCCGCATTTTACCTTACCGCGTGCGTCCAATCAAAAAGCCTGATTTAGATTTTTATTTGGAAAAATCACCGGAATCATTATGTCCTTTTTGTCCCGGTCTTTTTGAAAAGACAACTCCTGATTTCATGCCCAATATTACCAAGGAAGGGAAATTCCGGCGGGGAGAAGCGTGTCTGTTTCCTAACGCCTTTCCTTATGATCAAAATAATAATGTGGCAATTTTATCTTCACGGCATTTCATCGGAATGGATCAATTAACAGCAGATACAATGCGTGATGGTTTTGCCGTCTGCCGTGATTATTTTCACCGCGTTGCCGAATTGAATTTGGGTTATAAATATTGTTCAATTAACTGGAACTATATGCCCCCTGCCGGTGGTGGGTTGATTCATCCGCATTTGCAGACAATTGCCGGACATAAACCCACTAATTTTATGCAACGGCTTTTGACCAGCGCCCAGAATTACGCTGCTGCTACCGATGGAGAAAACTTATGGCGTAACTTAATTGCTTTGGAAAAAAACGCTAAAGAGAGGTTCATTGCCAGCACGGGAACTATCAGTTGGCTGACAAGTTTTGCGCCGAAAGGCATGGCCGGAGAAATCGATTTTATTTTTAAGGAAAAAACATCATTTTTTGATTTAACGGAAACTAATTTCAACGAACTTCTGACAGGACTATCCAGAGTGTTTAGCTATTTGCACGCAAATGATTTTATAAGTTTCAATATGACATTATATGCGACAATGACAAACAATCGCAATTTTTGCGTGCAGGGAAAGATTGTGCCGCGATTTGTGGTTAATCCTTTGGGAACGAGCGATTTGAATTATTTTGAAAAGCTGCATAATGAAATTATTTGACCGACTGTTCCGGAAGAATTGTGTCGCGAACTTCAACCTTATTTTATGGAGTCATAAAATAATCTCATGCAACTATCTATAGTTGAATGTTGGCAGTTTCTTTTTCTGTCGGCGTTTGCCGTCGCCAATTATTCGCTGGTTATGCTTCTGCTGTACAAAATTAATCCCGAACTGGTCAGCAAGCTGGATATGTTGAATATAATAATTCTCGCACTGGTTCTGCCCTGGTTTTCGTTGGTTGGCGGTTACATTACCGGACTAAGAAATAAAATATCCCATGCCCTTTCTACCATCGGGAAAATTGCCATTATAGATGATCTGACCCAGGTATTTAACCGTCGCCAGATGTACAAAATTCTGGAACATGAGAAAGCTCTTGTGGACAGAGGAGTTAATTCTTTTTCCATCTGTATATTCGACCTGGATCACTTCAAAAGAGTGAATGATACTTTCGGCCATTCAGCGGGAGATATCATACTTAAAGCTGTGGCTCAGGAAGCTCAAAGAATCTTCGCAATATTGACCACATTGCGCGGTATGGCGGTGAAGAAATTATTCTCATTTTGACCCATTCTGAAAAACGTGAAGCAATGGACTGTGCTGAAAGAATTCGGGAGCTAACTAAGCAAATTGTATTTGATAATATGCCTGAAGATTTTAGAATCACTATTTCCGTTGGCGTAACGGAATATCAACCCACTGAATTAATTCAGGAAGCGATAAACAGGGCGGATACGGCGCTTTACAGGGCAAAGGCTAATGGCCGGGATAGAGTGGAATATGAACCGGTGTCCAAGTCATAGCTTTCGCGAATAAAGCCTTTTGGGGAGTGGACGCCGGTTTTTATTTAATCAACATCATTGCTCGTTTTGGCAGGTTCCGTTTTTGTGGTTTCTTTTGCCGTTGAACTTTCACTGGTTTCTGATTTTTCTTTCTTAGCCGTTGTGTGCGGTTTCTTGCCCTTATAATCTGTCGCGTACCATCCTGTTCCTTTTAAACTGAAAGAAGATAGTGACATTAATTTTTGCACCTTGCCTTTGCAGAATTTGCAGCTTTTTAATTCCGGGTCGGAAATTCCCTGAAAAGCTTCAAATTGTTTTCCGCATTTATTGCATTTATATTCATAGATAGGCATAAAAACACCCCTCCTTAATTAAATATGTCAAAGTTCTTAAAATTGCGGCTGAAGCAATCCAATACTATTTCCAAATCGTAACCTTTTACAGGTTGCAGAGCCGCTCTGGTCAGGTTGTGTACAATAACTTCTTCTTTTTCCTTATCATCGTTATCAGCATGAAAATCAATCGCGCCATTGCTGAAACGCAAAACGTGAATCAGTTCGTGCACGGCTATGTAAAGCATTAAAGGACTTAATTTGATGAACGGATTTGCTCTTTCCACAGCGTCCAGAATGTTGTTGTCCTGTAAACATATTCTGTAAAAATCGAAGCCATCTTTGCAGCTTTCGTCAAGGCCATCAGCCTTTTCATATGTATATTTGCAAAGATGAGCGAATGTCCCGTCTTTTATCTCCTGCTCGTTCAAATAAGCAAGCGTTTTTACGTCATATTTATTTTTTTTGAATTGTCCCTCACTCAATCTGAACTGACGCGATACCAGGTTTTCGGCATCGTTGAAAGCTCTTTTTGCCATGGGCACTTGAAGTGTGTTAAAATAAAGCGGCATAAATCACCAAAAAGTTTTCTTCAGTTCGCCCGTAATATATTTACTCGAATAATTATTGTCAAGATATTAGACTATAGCCTTGTAAAATTAAAAGCTTATGGCAATCCCACATAAGGTCCGTAAAAATCCATTGTAGTGTATATATCGCTGACATCGTCAATTTTTAAGGACATTGCCCGGTAACCACCATGAATATTTAGAAAAGGAAAAGGAGTTACATTGATATCCGCCATGGCGTCATAAAAAAAGCTTCCTGAATAGCCCATGCCTACGAATTTTGCCCGCGCTTCCAGAGAATGTCGGCGAGCAGACCGATTTTAGCGCCGAGGCCGATCATAGGAATAGGAACGTGAATATCTTTTTTATTATCGTATACGAATGAATTCATTCTTGCTTCGCCATCGAGGTATTTAATCTTGCCGATAATTCCAATGGAAAATCCGGCAAGAATATTTTCGAGGTTTAAAAATTTATATTGATATTCAAGATCAATCATACTCGTTTTTAAGTCGGATTCGACGTAGGCACCAGCAATATATGTATCGCCGTTAAATTTAACTTCTTTGTTAAGATCATTATCCAGATTGATTTCCGTTCCCTCAACGCCGTTGCCGTCTACGCGCAAATCGCCTTTAAACGTGGGAATCCAGTACTCGGAGGCTGTCCGAGAATAGCTTTTTAGGCCTTTTTTGCACTCGTAACTACTTGATATTACAGAAGCCGAATTTAGTAAAATTGAGTTTTCGGACAGCCTCCTCGGCGTGAGCGCCGAATCCCAAAGCATAAACTGAAGGGGCAAAAAATATGGTCATTAAAACACGTGTTCCCAGTACAGCAAATAAGTTCTTTTCTATTCGCGGATTGTAAACACATCTGAGAACCAAAATTAAATTGACAATTTTGGCGCTCAAGGCGTATATCGTTTTTAAAATGACAGGATTTTTGTATAATTCCTCTACCCGTCTGGCGTAGGCCGGAATCCAGGAATATTTTAAAATAATGGATATACCCTAAAGGGCACCATGTCCGGTTTTCGTATGACATCGATGTAGATTTTGTGTTATTATGCGAAGCATTAAAGTAGAGATTCCTCGATTTATAAAAAGGTGAATATGGCAAATAAAACTGTTTTGAGAAAAGCAAAAATCAGAATAGGCTTTTTATACGGTGGCCGGTCGGGCGAGCACGACGTTTCGCTTTGCTCCGCCGCTTCGGTTTTTTCCGCCCTTGATCGAAACAAATATTACGTAACGGCCATAGGCATCGACAGAGACGGCCGCTGGTATGTTCAGGACAAGCCGCAAATTATTCCAGATAAAGATTTCGGCAGAAAAATGGCTTTGAAAAAAAGCGGCATGTGGCTGGTCAATCATTTCGAGCAGAAAAACAAACTGCATCTTTACAACCTCAAAAACAAGAATAAAGAAGTGATTGTGGATGTTGTGATTCCCGTGCTTCATGGGACATTCGGCGAAGACGGCACCCTGCAGGGTCTGCTGGAGCTGGCGATGGTTCCTTACGTGGGCGCGGATGTTATCGGTTCGGCTGTAGGTATGGATAAGGACGTTGCCAAGAGATTGCTCAACGAGGCAGGCATTCCGGTTGCTCCTTCTGTAACTGTGAGTAAACAGCAATGGCAGGATAACACGAAAATTATTAGTAAGATCGCGCTAGCTAAACTAGGGCTGCCGCTATTTGTCAAACCGGTTTGCGCTGGCTCTTCCGTCGGTGTGAAGAAGGTGAAGAAAAAAGAATTACTTGCTAAAGCGATGAATTTCGCTTTTCAGTTCGACACGCGCGTCATGATTGAGAAGGCCGTTGATTGCCGCGAGATCGAATGTGCGGTGTTGGGAAATGAAACTCCCGCAGCATCAATATTGGGCGAGATAATTCCCCATCATGAGTTTTATTCCTATGAAGCCAAGTATCTTGATCCCGAAGGCGCGGCGCTCAAAATTCCGGCACAAGTTAAAGCATCTCTTGCCAATAAAATCAGAGAGACTGCCCTTGACGGATATATGGCTTTGGGCTGTTCTTCAATGGCGCGGGTTGATTTCTTTCTGGATAAGAAAACCGGCAAATTTTACCTCAACGAAATAAACACGCTTCCCGGTTTTACCAGCATCAGCATGTATCCCAAACTGTGGGAAGCCACCGGCCTAAAATACAGCGACCTTCTGAACAAACTGATTGAGTTGGCGCTGGATCGTCATAAGAAGAAGTTGGAAATAAAAACGGAAGGGATTAAATGAGACTCAAGTTTCAGGAACGCAGTGAACTGAAACTTGTAAGTCGAATTATCCCGATAGCGTAGCGTGTCGGGATGAGTACAACTGAACATTTGTACTCATTTTTGAACAGCCCCAATTTACATGTTTTATGAAGTCCGTATATTAATTGTTGAATAAGAATATGAATTAGAAAGAGGTAACAATGTTGGTGTCTGGACATAGAAAACCGGAAGACTTAGCTCAAGCGGTTACAAAGGAACTTAAAAAAAGAAAGCATCAGTCTCTTCCAATGGCGGTTCTAACTGAACTATTTGATGCTCTGTATTTTGCTAGTTTAAAAACCGAAGAGTCACAGTCAATTGCCTGTTACATTGTCTATATCGACCCAGACAATCCTGATCCGAAACCACCTGCTCGCATAGTCAAGGACAGATGGAGCTATGTAAAACTGAGTAAGAGAGTACCATTTACTCCATCCTCTTTGGTGAAGATAGCGAAAGCTTCCGATCCTAGATCATAGGGCACCTGAGATCGTTTGAGGCCAAAGGCCTGATAGAGTTTTTTTTGGTTGACTGTGACATGAGACGGGATCATGTATTTTTTTTGTGACGCCAGATCGATGACCACGCTCGATTGAGCATGCAGCAACTCATTACGGATTTGTTCGAAGCTCATGGGTTCTTGCTGAAGAGCGATGCGATAGACGGCCTGTTTGGCAAGCGTGAAGGCAAGGAAGCAAATAGCGATGTGGGCTTTGATACGATTTTCAGTCCAGTGAAAGATGGGCCGCATTTTCAGGTCGTGCTTGCTGATTCGGAACGCCTCTTCGATTTGCCATAGTTCGCGGTACCTCGAAAGACACTCGCTTGACGTTTTATCGGTGGCGTTGGTGATGACCCCGTGAAATCCATCCCATTGGGCATCCGCCTTGATTTTTTCCTGGTTGATAGACGCGCTGCCGTTTTCAATGCTGATGTATTTTTTTGAGCCGTAATGGGGAATAAGGTCTTTCACTTTCTTTCAGCCCATGCAACTCGTCTTCCATGACCTCCTCGTTGTAATCGGCATGGAGAATGTCGGCTTTGAGACTCTTGGGCAGTGCCTTGAGCTTGGCCGCGACAATGTATTGAATGCCCAAACTCTCCATGAAAGAGAGATTATCTTCGTTAAACATGGCCCGATCGGCCACCAGCAAGATGTGTTTGATGGCGTATTGCGTTTGGAGATCCTTGACCATTTCCATAAGCGTGCCACCACCCTCATAAGTGTTGCCAGGAAAAAGTTTATAGGTAATGGGTAGCCCTTTCGTGGTGGTCACCAGCGCCAGGACGACTTGAACTTCTTTAAATTTACAGTCTTTGCTGAATCCCAAAGCCCGCAGTTCGTCGGTATCGATCCTCTCAAAATAAAGCGTTGTGACATCGAAAAACAACACATCTACTAGGTTTTTGTTTTACGCGTACAAACATGACTTCATCATCGCAGAAGAAAAAGAAAAGGCAATAACTATTTCCTCTGGGGACACTACACTTTGCCAAAAATACCTACATGAATAGTTACAGCTAGTTACGAATAGTGTCTCGGCTGAAACTGTCGACGTCAGGAGATCAAATATTAAATGCTACAGGCTGAAAATACCTGGAAAGGAACTTGTTCGCCCTGTTCAT
>JQOA01000099.1:9171-12460 GCA_000753945.1 Smithella sp. D17
TTTGTTCGCAGCAGAAGAAAACTCTCCCACACGTTGAATATTCTCCTCTATTTGTTTATTGAATTCGTCATAACCCTTCTTATACATTGCAGCCAAGTCTTCCATTTGTTTCATAAAATCAAAGGGCATCCAGTTCTTCTGGTATGAAAAGAGGTCGAATATCTTCTTCGTCTGGTCTTGAAACATGGCCGCTGCATTGCCATCGAAAAATACCTCAATCTTTTCGTATCCCTCATCGACAGCTTTCTTGAAATCGTCACAGTTTTTCTTGTACATACTGTTTAACTGCTCCATGACCTTTTTGCCTTCCTCGGTTATTCCCGGGTTACGGTCGACAAAAGTCTTCATCATTTTTTCCGCCTGGTCCTGAAGCGTTACCATTGTTGAAAAGAAGTTCCCGAAAGATGTCTTGTGTAAATCAATCATCTGTTTCACTATTGCTTTGTTGTCCATGATTTTCCTCCTTTTATTTATTTTTGATTTGTAGATTTAGAACTATCTTCTTTTTTCTTATATCTCAGCCTTCCAATAGCCGTGGATATTACAGTTCTCGACTATCGTAATTTTACCTACCGCTTCTTTCAAATAAAAACATGCTGCCGGATATACACCCCATGGCGTAAGCTCCATTCGGGCAATAAATTTATTATTCTGATAAGCGTCGATGAAACGAATGTAGTGCTTTTCTTCCATCGGGTGCATTACCTTGCCGATTCTTACGATTACTTCCGTACAGCCGGATTCCGGGATAAGACTGCAACTCTTATTAACAGTTACAGCAGGAACGTGTTTGACCTCAGCCTCAGGGCTCTTTTGGCTGGATTCTTTAAAAATAGCGTCATTTTGTAAAAATTTATCTTTTTCCGCACCGCAAACCGGACATGTATCCGGCAGACTGTTGAATGCAAGATGTCCGCAAACCTGGCAAATATAAATTTTCATAAGTACCCCCTCGAGTTTTTTTAATACTTCTTTAATTGCAAATTAGAGGAAGGGATGAGGGAAAACAATACTGATTAATAGTAAGGGGAATGGTAGGTAATGCCTACCATTACTTTAAAAGACAGTGAGACCCAGATTATAGAAGCGTAGCGCACTAGTCCAGCAAATACTATCCTGGGAGCGCAGCGACGTAGGACAAAAAATACACAAACGAACACCTTGCCTGTCCTCTGCTGGCGGAGGTGTCACGCAATGACGGAGGTGGACAAATAATTTCCAGTATGTAATCTAATTAAAAGATGCTCTGCAATAACAAATCCACGTCAGCTTTCAATCTCATAATCGCCGAATTCCAGCATCATTTTTTTCAACTCCTTGTCGGAGACCCCATCATTTCCACTTTCAAATTCCTTAAGATGGTCTTCAAAAAGCCTGTCCAGCGGTTTTGCCATGTCAATATCCTCATATTCCATAACGACCTCCTTCGATAACGCTTGATGATTTACTATTTCTTTGGGACAAAATGGATGAATCCATCATCAAATGCAATATTGGAAAATAGTAAGTATAATGGTAGGTAAATGCTAGTGAGACCTAAGCTTCAGAAACGAAGTGTGCTGAAGCTTGCTGGACGAACTATCCTAGGCACGTAGTGCCGCGGGACAGTGACACTCGCTGAGAGCAAACATAGTGCAGCTCGAAGCGTAAGTGGAACTATCCCCGAAGTGAAACGTAGCGGGATAGTGAGAACCTTAATAATATCCCAGGGACGAAGCGGGACAGTGAAAAGATAAGGTCGCCTCGATACTTGACGGGACAAACTGAGTTATAATCGCAGGAAAAGGCAAAAAGATTTATCAACAAAACCAATTTGACAAACAGGAGGCAAAATCATGTTAATCGTTGAATGCACCTATCGTTGCAAACCCGGTACGAGAGACCAGCTTCTTGCAATCGTGAAACCCAATGTAGAAGGTTCCCGCAAAGAAAAAGGCAACATCAGCTACACCCAATATCCTTCTCCCGACAATGATGTGGACATGTTCGTTTTCGAAAAATGGGAAAATCCACCCGGGATAAAATCCATTTAAAAGGAAAGTCGATGAGAAAAAAAGAATTAAAAGAAAAAATAAATAACTTGAAATGAGAAAACATGTTGTGAGAAGATGAGCACCAAAACCAGCGTCGCTTCGCTCCGATCAACTGGCCTTGTTTCCACCCCCCGGAATCGATGGCCGATTTCAATCGGAACACGTGGCCAATTTCGCCGGAATACGCACGGATACTTTTTATTGCTCTTTTTCCGATCTATAGGAGAACTTTTTTCTTGACAACCGGAGGCCATATAGATGTTATGCGTTTTCATGGGACCTATATATTATGTCGATCTTCTAGCACGGACGCGCTGTTGAATTCGAAGAGCGACTTGGTTGTAGAGATCAGGCTCATCGGCGCAGAGTGTTACGGCTAGGGCAAAATCCTGTGTTTCGATTTCAGATGGCGCCCATTTTCGTTCGCATCTGACAACAAGGTGATATTCGTTTCCGTCGTCAACACTTGCGCTCTCCGGCCGTTTCATTACGCATTCATACCGTTGAAGTGTACTCTTTTTCCTGCTGTAGCCACCATTGCGTGAAGATGACTTTGGTTCAAGTGACATTCTTGCCGCCCCTTTAATTGCCTCTTCTGCATCTTCGTTAGGTTGAAGCTTTCTGAAAGCCTCATGTATTTCATCGATAGTCTTACCTCGTATCAAGAAAATGTCCATCTCGACTCCAAGATAGTCCAGCCTGCGGCGCCTGACGGGTGGATCGTATGAAAGAGAGATAATGATTTTGCGCTTCCCACGCGCATAACGGAATACATCCGGAATTGGCACAGCAAACACATCGAAGTAGTCGATCTGGATGGAACCTTGATAAACCATCGTAACGCGGCGATCGCGTGAACGTAGTGCGTCATCTTCTGATGGAAGACCGTAGCCACATACTTTGATTGGTGCATGGTCACCGTTGGATGTCCTCAGGCGTTTCTCGGCAGCATCGGGAATTTCCGCTGTGCCTGCCAACACTGCACGAATCAGATTTGATGAAGGACTTTCACCAAGATCGGCCCGTAAACTGTATTCGACCAAGGCAGCCAACCGCGCTACGCGGGGTGCGGCAAAACTCGTTCCGCAATCGAAGGAAAATAATTGTTGAGTTGGCTGATACGAGAATGACATGACTGCTGTTCCAGGTTCATCATTGTCTATTCTTCTCATTTCGCTGCCAAATCCGCGAAAAACCAAGTTGCCACCATAATGTACAAATTCAGACTTCCTGATGTGGGCCGTGTTTTCGCGGGT
>JQOA01000100.1 GCA_000753945.1 Smithella sp. D17
TGAAATGTATTATATATGGTTCACTAATGATAGGAAGGTATACTTTTTCGAAGGGTATGTCAGTTCTGATTTCAGTATTCCAATTCTGTCTTAATTGCTTTATCCCATCACTGGCCTCTAACAAGACAAGATTTATGATATCCTGATCAACATTTCTTATTACTTTCGGATTTTTTTTTATACAATCGAAAAATTTATCTTCTATTCTGTTTTTACGAAATTTTTTTAAATTCAAAACCAGTACACCGGAGTTTATATAGGGCGCTCCTGTTGACAAACCCAGCCGTTCAGAATTAGATTCATACGTCATTGCCTTGCATGCACCGACATAATAACCCTCTAAGGATATTTCCCAAAGCTCTCTCAAGTCTCTATTAGCAATAATGTCAGAATCCAGATAAATAACCTTATCCAAATGCGGCAATAGAGATGCAATTTTCAATCTATAATAATTAACTAAGCTGAAATGAGATCCCGGAGGCAGGTAGCAGTTTTCAAAATGATTTAATTTTACTTCAATGAATGTTATATTAAAACTTTTAATGTTCTTAAGTCTTTCAATTTTTTGTTTGTTTTCAATGTTTAATCCGGAATTCAAAATAAAAAAATGAAACAAACTGCTACTGTTTTTCAGAATGGATACAATGGCAACTGAACAATGTTCCGTATATTTATCATCTATAGCAAAGCAGATATTTATTTTATCGAATTCTTTATTCATTATCGGATACTTTTTCAATTCACAATGGTCTAAGGGTCTTTATCCTTTACATCTGCGCCAGTTTATTTTGAAGAAGAGTACCTTACCCCCATTCAAGTGAGTTTGTTGCTATCACCAGAATATTTGCTTTTTTGATGATCTCGTAAAACCGCTGCGGCACCTTTTCCTGAGAATCAGCACCACAACCAGAATTGTTTTAAAAAATGATAAGGTCTTCATAAACATCTAATCCATAAACCGGAAACGGATAATCTGAATGATGGCCGATACCGCATCCTTCCAGCCAATTTTTTTTGCCTTCCTCGTAGGTGCGCCCGGCATAAGAAATACCCGTCTCATAAACACGCACCCTCTTGCCATTGAGGCGCATGCGGGCAATCTTGGCGGTAATCTCCGGTTCAACTCCGAACCGCGGGCTTTTGATTTTAATTTGATTGATCACATCGCGCACAAAAACTTTATAGCATACTTCCATGTCTGTAAGATTCAAATTCGTCAGCATGTTGGAAAGAAGATTTAGCGTGTTGTTGGCAACCTGATGCCAGAAATACATCACGCGATGCGGCTCGCCAATAAAGCGGCTGCCGAAAACCACGTCTGCTTTACCGTCCAGGATAGGCTGTAATAATTTAGGATAATCGGCAGGATCGTACTCGAAATCGGCATCCTGAATAATGACAATGTCTCCGGTTACCTTAGTAAAGCCGTCCCTCAAGGCCGCACCTTTGCCCTCATTTACCGTTTTATTAATTAATTGAAATTTCGTTGACGGAAATTTATCCGGCAATGATTGCATGATATCCCATGTAGCATCTTGTGAAGCGTCGTTAATCAGAATCAATTCACGTTCCAAACCGCAAGGAAGCGGCTGTGCAATGACTTTGCTGATAACGGATTCAAGATATCTTTCTTCGTTGTAAACCGGCACTACGATGGACAACCTTTTGAACGTGCGTTTTTCCATCAAGCTGATTCCTCTGTTACGCGGCCATGATCCATTGTCAGGACACGAGTACAAATCTTTTTTATTTTCTCGGCATCATGAGACGCCAGAACAAGTATTGAGGATTTTTTTATAAACTCCATCAGCCTTGCTTCGGCCTTCTTGCTGAAATCAGCGTCACCGACAGACAACCATTCATCCATAAGAACAATATCAGACGGGAATGTCGTACAGATGGAAAAAGCCAAGCGCATGGACATGCCGGTGGAATATGTCCTCATCGGCATTCTTATATATTCACCCAGCTCGGAGAATTCGATGATATCGTCAACATGTTTTTTAACCTCTGATTTTCCTATACCCATGAGAACACAACGCATAAAAATATTTTCATAACCGGTAAACTCATTATCCATGCCCAGAGAAAGATCCAGCAGCGAAACGATTGACCCGCTGACTTCCATACTGCCCATTGTGGGGGCGTAGACCCCGGCAATTGCGCGCAGGAGCGTCGATTTCCCCGCTCCGTTATGCCCCACCAAACCTACCCGCTCACCTTCGCCAATCGAAAAGGAAATATTATCAATGGCGCAAACACTGATTCCATGCGCATCGTTGGCGATTTTTCCCCCGGTTGCCGCGCGAACAACGGCTTTTTTGAGAGAGCGACTCGATGAATCAAAGATGGGGTAAAATATGGTCAGATTTTTAGCTTTTATTGAAGTCATAATTTCCCCTACAGCCAGTAAGCTCCCCGGTTACGAAATCGTTTTATAAAAAAGAAAGTTATTACTGCCGCTAAAGCTATATAAATTAAAAGACTGATCCAGTGATACAAATCCGGGGTCTTCCCCAATAGGGGAGCACGCACCAACTCAATTATATGGAAAAAAGGATTGAAGTCGGTAATCCACGCTTGTTTAGAGGCCAGAGATTTCTTCATCCAGAAAATGGGAGTAAAAAAATAAATGAGTTGAAGAAATACCGCCACAATCTGGGTTATATCACGGAATCTTGTGCAAATAATTCCGAGAATCATAGAGAGAAGAAAAAGCAAAACGAGAATAAGTATAATCGCCGGTATAACCAAAAGATATTCCCATAAAAATCCGTTTCCGGCAAAAATTAGCACTATAACGATAATGAGAAAATTGTGAAGAAACAATATTATATTATACCATAATTTTCTCATTACATGAACCGACAGTGGAAGAGATACCTGTTTAATAATGGACTGAGACTGAACAAACATGGTACATGCATCAGTTAATTGCGCGGAAAGCAGAAGCCATATTATCTGTCCGACAGCAAAATGTGGAAGGAATTCTTTAACAGAAGACTTGAATATCGTCGAAAACATCAGCCCGATGCTGGCAACCATAATCCCCGTGCTGATAGTAATCCAGAACGGCCCTATAAGAGAACGACGATACCTTTGCTTGATATCGTACCATCCGAGCAACGACCACATATGAAAATATTTAACGATTGCTGTTATTTCATTAATAATTGCATTGTTGGAAATTTTCATATTATACCGTAAAGGAATATTCAAGAGCGGATTTTTTCGGATACAAAATTATTAAACATTTTTTCCACGGCATCTTGTACTTTAGCAACAGCCAAATTGTCAAGGCACTTGCTTTGGCCGCTTCCATCGCAACCTTTTTTGTGACAGGGTGAACAATCCATATCCGGCAGGACAACCTGATTCCTTTCTCCCGGCGGTGACCAATCGCGCCAATCGGACGGACCGTAGATAGTCAAGGTCGGCGTACCGACTGCCGCAGCAATATGCGGCGCAGCGCTATCCACTCCAATGTGCAGTTTACTCTTTTGTAAAAGACCGGCCATTTCCTGCAACGTCGTTTGCCCCGCAAGATTATATGTTGAAGATAAATCAGCAACTATCAATTCATCAGCCCTTTTCCTTTCTTCACCCGACCCCAGGATCAGAACCGGCATTTTATATCTTTGCCAAATAAAAGATATGATTTGCCGCCATTTATCAATTCCCCATTCCTTGTAAGACCAGCGTGAAAACGGATTGATTGTGACATAACCGTTTTCAGATTTAATATTTTCTGTCTTCAATAATGTTATCACTATATTTTTGGTTTCCGTAGAAACAAAAATTTGAGGAATGGAAGTGGTTTCTTGTATCCCAAAACTTCTAATAATTTTTAGAGATTGCTCGGCGGC
>JQOA01000101.1 GCA_000753945.1 Smithella sp. D17
GATACGAAATAAAACTTTCCCGGCAAAACAAATAATATCTGTAAAGGAATGGAAGACAGTTTTTAGCCATGCTAAACGCATTTTGAAAAAAGGAATTGAAAAACGGGGGACGTCTATTTCCGACTGGCGCGATCTGTATGGCTGTAAAGGCGAGAATCAAAATGAGTTAAAAGCCTATGGACGGGAAGGAAAATGCTGTTTAATGTGCGGAGGGACAATCTGCCGTATAAAGCAGGGAGGACGAAGCACTTTTTATTGCCCCGATTGCCAACAATAACGTTTTCGATAGCACTAAACAAAGAAATAACGCCAGCCCCGGTCGTAAATCATAACAAAAACAGATATGCAGAAAAGTGAAAAGTCGCGCACAAGATAAGACCAATTTATATTACCTGAAGACGCTCCGAAACAACCACAGGAAATATCCAACCCTCGCATTAAGTTGATCGTCAACGCTGTGGCAAATGTCAGAAAAAGCAATGCGGACAGCAAGGCTGCTCCTCGAGTATTAGTAGCGCTGATAAGGCTTATCGCTATTATAACTTCCAACCACGGCAGAAGTACGGCTACAAAATTGATGGCATAGTCCGGAAGCAGACGATAGTTATAAATGGCTACGGCAAAATCGCCGGGATTGATAAGTTTTTCTATACCGGCGAACAAAAAAATTATGGCCAAAGTCAATCGGCAAATTAGAGCAAAAACAGGAATGAAAGGACGAGAGAAGTTTCTTAATTTCATTTCTTTCCTTTAGAGACGGGGTACCCGGCATTTAACCAGAGACTCCATCCATTTACTAAAACTTTTACTGTTGCAATACCGCGCAATATCAGCGCGTGTGCTGTTTCTTTGCTTAATGGGCATTGAGGACCATCGCAATATGTTACGAAAATAAAACCCTGATTAGCTTTTACTTTAAGATTTTGTGTGTGAAGTGAAACGTCATCAGGATAAATGTTGATTGCGTCAACGATGTGGCCTTCTTCAAAACTATAAGGATCGCGGGCGTCAATAAATATGACTTTCTTTTTCAGATAAAGATCATAAGCTTCAGAAAGAGTTATAGAAGGAATTTTTGCTTGTTGTTCCTTAATCAAAGCCGCGGAGGAAAAACCGAATAAGGGAGTATTATCAGATATCATTGAGTTAGAAACAATGGCAATAAATAAAGCAATGGCTAAAACAATGATGACTTCACGAAAAGACGAATAAAGTTTTTGCGAGAGATTATTCTTTGTCATTCTTAAATATGCCGAACGTTAGTATTGTTTATCGGAGGGATTATAGGCTTCAATTATCCATTGGCGAATTTTACTTTTAGGAGGAACTTCGCCAACCGACATCACCTTATTATTAATAACCAGAACCGGAGAACCTAATACTCCATACTGTGCTATTTCTTTTAGATCAGTAATGTGATGTAAATCAGCGGCAATTTTCATTTCCGATAGTAAATCACGAACATCATTTTCCAATTGATGACAACGGGTGCAGCCGATACCCAAAACTGCTATATTTAATCCGTGGCTTGGTTCTTCAGCAACAGGGAACCCTTGAGTCATTTTATATTCGCGTAAAAGAGCATGTCCATAGGCTTCAAGTGCGGAGGGAGGCACATAATTATTGACGATAATTTCATTAAGTAAAATATTTTTTATGTCCTCATCGCTCTTGCCGGGCTGGTTTTTAGCTGTTTTTATTAGTATATCATTTAAGCCAATAATTCCAACCAAGTGTCCGTTAATCATAATTTGTTTCACTTCATCTTTAGCCATATTGGCTCCTGAAAAGTTTTATCTACTGAATGTATTAGTGCAAAACTGTTTCGTCAAGGAGAAAATTGAAATAATCTATTGCAAATATTCTGGTTGATCGGGATATGACTTTTTAATTATAACTTTAACTGAATCAATTTAAATCTCATATACTCGAAAAAAGCTTTATATTACATTCTTTATGAATTATAATAAAACAATGTTTCATTTTTCTGATTCCAGTCGTAAGAGCCATGATCATAAAAGATTATGAATGTGGTGATTATGGATAATTCCATTTCTAAATCTACAGTGCATTAATTATCCAAGGCCACCCCTATATGCTCTACCGGATTAAGTTCTGGAGAATAAGGCGGTAAATGAACGAGACGAATATTGTCTGGTATCTTAAGTTCAGTACTTCTATGCCAACCGGCGCCGTCCAGAATCATGATCAACGAGGAGGTCATGGAAGACGAGTTGCATGGGCTGAAAGAATTTGAACATAAATCGCTCTTCAGCAAGAACCCATGAGCTTCGAACAAATCCGTAATGAGTTGCTGCATGCTCAATCGAGCGTGGTCATCGATCTGTCGTCACAAAAAAAATACATGATCCCGTCTCATGTCACAGTCAACCAAAAAAAACTCTATCAGGCCTTTGGCCTCAAACGATCTCAGGTGCCCTATGATCTAGGA
>JQOA01000102.1 GCA_000753945.1 Smithella sp. D17
CAATGGATGTATCTTTCGGACATTATCGACGTTACAACAAAAAAAAATTAAAGTTACTTATACAGGGGCAAGATCTGGATATAGTTAAATTTTATTATTTAAATTCTTTAGGTTTATTCGGCTGGTTTATCAATGGCCGAATACTTAAAAACGAAGAGTTGCCGGAATATCAGACGAAATTATTTGATAAATTAGTTCCTTTTTTAGGGCTTGCTGAAAAAATAATTAAGCCTCCGTTAGGACAATCACTTATTCTTATTGCTCAAAAAAAATTAAACACAGGTTGTTAATTAAATCAATGAAATTTGTTTTTATTAACCCGTCGCGCGATATTGCCGCGAAAAACATATGGAGGATAATCAATTCCGAAAACCCTCCGCTGGGACTGGCGCTACTGTCAGCAATATGGGATGCGCAAGGACATACTTCACAAATAATAGATGCCGCCGCCTTACAACTAAAGATTCCGGAAATTATTGCCATGATTAATCCTGTTACGGATTTTGTCGGGATTACGGCAACCACTCCGGAAATTTCCAGGGCTTTAGTTATTGCCCGGAAGGTGCGCGAAACTTTTCCCGGCATCAAAATAATAATGGGTGGAGTCCATCCTACGGTATTCCATGAAGAACTCGTTCGGGATAAATTTTGCGATATGGTTGTTCGCAACGAAGGGGAAATTTCGATTACAGAGTTAGCCAGGGGAACTCCCTGTAATCTTATCCCTAACCTGACCTGGAGGAAATCCGACAGCGAAGTTGTTGTCAATCCCGATGCCGAAACATATGCGGATTTGAATAATTTACCCCTCCCTGCTTATCACAAACTGCCGATGCATTTGTATCATTCCGCTTTAGGCGCGGCCAGGCAGGCACCATCTATCGGTATGATAACCTCCAGGGGCTGCCCCGGCAAATGTACCTTTTGTTTCTCCGGAATGTTCGGCTCCCAAATAAGGCTTATGTCCCCGGCAAGAATTATTGAGCATATTGAACATCTCCAGAAAAATTATGGTATCAACGAAATATCCTTCTATGATGATACATTCACCGCCAACAAAAAGAATGTCGTCCAATTATGTCAGTTAATTCTTGCCAAGAAAATAAAGTTTACCTGGTCTTGTTTTGCCCGCGTGGATAGCGTAACACCGGAATTGCTTTTGCTGATGGGAAAAGCAGGATGCCATCAAATCATGTACGGTTTTGAAACTGTCGATGAGAATATCTTAAAAAACATCAACAAGGGACTTAGTGTGGCCCAATTTCAGAAAGCCATTGGCTGGACGAAGGCAGCCAAAATCAATATCCGCGGAGCTTTTATGCTGGGCAATCCCGGGGAAACATTAGCCAGCATGGAAAGAACCATTAATTACGCTAAAACCATCGGGATTCCATTTGCTGTTTTTAATATTACCACTCCCTATCCGGGAACGGCTATGTATAATGAGTTTGCATCAAAAAATCTGCTCTTACACCGGAACTGGGAGCTTTATAACCTCGCTGAACCGATCTTAAAGCTGGATACCGTATCCGAAGAAGCAGTCAAACAATTCTATTATAAAGCCTATCGTGATTTTTACCTGCGGCCTGATTTTATTCTCCGGCATATCTTTGCCAAACACACTCTTGCTGAATTGTTGATTTATGTTAAAGCGGCAGTAAGAATCACGGGGTTACTATTCAGAAACATTTTTCCAAAACAAAGTCTATAGGGAACGAGAATTTCAAGTTCAACCGGTAGCTTTATTTTTTGCATAGTATCTGCCACATGGTTCCCAAAACCCGCATGTCGTAATTATCCAACACCTTATTAATATCTCTGCCGGGAATACCTATTCCGGAAACTCCGATTTCCATATCTCGAAATATTGAAAACATCTTCCTTATCTGACTTTTGGTATAACTTTTGAGAATAGGCACACCAAAACACTCCAGTATCATCGTGCCGAAACTGTGATTCGAACCAAACTTGTTGATTATCTTCCAGAGTAATCTGTCCTGAAACGTAATGCTGTCCAGAACTCGGGAAATGAATCTCAAAACATGGGCGGTAAATACCTTGGGAGAGTCTGTTCGATAAAGATATATGTATCCCCTGCCGCCCTTATTTAATACCCGGTGGATTTCTTCAACCGCTTTTTGCGTATCAGGACTATGATGGAGGACGCCGCAGGAATATACCGTGTCAAACGAAGAATCCGGGAACTCAAGGCCTTCGGCATTCCCTGTTTTATACACTGGAACAATGGCAAGCTTGCCGGCGAACTGCCCCGCCGCTTCTCTGGCTTTGTCGATACTTTTGTCGGAAATGTCTATACCCGTATAGGATCCTTCTTTTTTGAGCGAACAGAGATAGATGCCGTCTGTTCCCTGACCACATCCGACCTCCAGCAAGGCCCCGTTTCTTGATGCAACATCTTCAAGTATCTTTGTAAGCCACGGCTCCTTCTGATACCTGAAACGCATCCGGTCAGAGATGTCCTGCTGGCCGTCACAGGGGTTTGAGTTCCAAAATATTCTGGTTGCTTCAATGGATTTTTTTGTCATTTTTTCGCATTCTTTATATTGGGCTTTTCGTGGGATTTTAACAAAGTT
>JQOA01000103.1 GCA_000753945.1 Smithella sp. D17
AACGTCGTTTACAAAACCGGCAGACTCAATATAACTGCCCTTGGCGGCAAATGCGTCGCCTGTATCTATTGCGCTATCATAGGTCGCGGTATCCTCGGAAGAAAATATGATTATTCTTCCCCGTAGGGGTTTTGTAAAACTTAAAATCATATTTTCATTTGCTACCAGCCACTCATTATATCCGGCGCTTCCCGCAGATGGCTTCGTTCATTAAACGTTTCAATGAAAATACCATCTTTTTGAAAGTTGACGATCGTCTTGGAAGCATTGCCTACCAGGGAACTTTGGAATTCGTTTGTTTTCAGCGCCCTTTTCAGCGGGCTGGTATGGATCACGCTGATGGGATGATCTTTTAGGGATAATGCCAGAAGCCTGGCCTGTTCAATTCCGACAGTGCTCAACTCAACATCACTTATTCCTTGAACCCGTCCCTCTTTATTCCAAAGCGTTTCACCGTGTCTGATGATAACGAGCTGCATAGTGTCCTTATGTTAAGTTAAATTACTTTTTCTTCAATGGTATATTCGGTTTTACACAAACTTTATTGTATAACACTTCCAATATCGTCTCCTGTGGAATACTTTTCCAGTCTTTATTGATAAATGGATGCAACGATTACATAGAATCAGCCATCGTCGGCTAAAATAGTTTGATGCTTTTAATGCCCCGTCTGTTTTTTAACGCTTTATAAACGATATAGCCGCAGGAAATGTCCTGAATGGCCAGTCCGGTCGCATCGAAAAGCGTTATCTCTTTGGCGGATGTTCTTCCTTTCTTCTTTCCGGCCACGATGTCTCCCAACAGCGCGTGCACATCATTTTTAGTTATCTGCTTTAGGCCTAGGGGCACATTAATCTCGCCGCTGTGGGAGGCCTGTGTCCAGTCATCAACCACCAGTTTTGCCTGCTTTAATATTTTATGATTGATTTCCTGTTTCCCCGGAGCGTCCGCTCCTATAGCATTGATGTGCGTTCCCGGAGAAACATAGTTCACCAGAGGAGAGCGGGATGGCGTTGTGGTAATGACAATATCGGAGTCCATTGTAACATCATCCATGTGGGAAGAAACTATGGCTTCCATTCCATAAGTCATTTGCGCCCACTTTTTGAATTCCTGAACGCACTCCTTGTCCTTTGGAAATTGCCATATTTTGATCTTGCGGATATTACGAACCTCCAGTAGACACGACAACTGTGTTCGCGCCTGAGCGCCGCAACCGACGAATCCGGCAACTTTCGAATCTTTCCGGCTCAGATATTTTGCCGCTATTGCTCCGGCAGCGCCGGTCCGGATACCGGTCAGGTAGGTGCCGTCCATGACCGCCAGCGGAAACCCTGTCTGCGGATCATTCAGAATGATAACGGCCATGACGGCCGGCAGATTACCTTCCGCATTTTGAGGATGAACATTGACGCATTTAATACCGGCGATGTCAAAGCCTTCACCGGAGATATAAGCGGGCATGGATCGCAGATCACCTTTCGGAAAATATAAATAGCTTTTGGCGGGCATTTCCGCGCATCCCATGCTATATGCCTTGAAAGCCTTTTCCACCGTTTCATTAGCCACAGCAGGGGTTAGTATTTTTTCAATATCATGCCTTGTCAGAATAAGTGTTTTCATGGGTGATCAGAATTCTCCTCATGGATATAGCTGGGTGGAATATAGGGAAGTTCTGTTTGCATGTCAATTATTTTTAAAGTAATTACTGCAACAGTTAATTAAAAACCGATTGCACTGCAAAAAAAGTGTGCGGAAAGATGCAATGGCAGAGTTAAACGAGGCAATGAGCCGCTAATTTCTCAGAACAATGAACAAAGCGACAATACCTATAAATGAAAGAATCCAAGGATTCTGCCAGGTATTAACATCTACTATTTGTTCCATGCCCCGACATGCTGCCGCCTGATATCCCAGATATGCCAATACTCCCAAATTAAGTAGAATCCCCAGCATCTTCAACATATGATTCTCCTTCTTTTGTGTGTAAAAATTAATGTTAAAATTAGTTTCCCCGACGCATCGTGTATTATAATATCACTATTTATTATTTTTTAAAGAGGAAAATACACAGCCTTATTCGTTGCAGATTAAAATAAGGCTTTCTTATCGATCAAGCAAGTTTCACCTTAATTCTCATATAAAAATTATTGATAAAAGAGTATGGCCGGAGATCGCACATTTCATCTTGACAATTGTTTTTTTGGTAGTAGCATTAAGTCACTTTTTTAATAATTCTATTGCAAACAAAAGGAGCTAATTATGGATAATAAGGAAATGGTAAAATAAGCGATTGATTTCCATAAACAGTCATTTGAAAACTGCTTTTCTATGATGGTTACGATTCAGGGCCAGGCCGAGAAGCTGATGAAGACTTTTGTTGACCAGACTCCCGGAATGAGCGATGAAGGCAAAAAGGTCATGAATCAATGGAAAGATGCATGCAAGAAGGGTATTGACGATTTCAAAAAGGCCATAGATGAAGGATACGCCAGGGTCGAGACATTCTTCGACAGCAATACGATGGCCAATTTCCATGACCAGACCGAAAATATGTTCAATTCTTACTTAAACCAGGCAAACTGGATGCCTCCGGATCTGAAAAAGACCATGGAAGACTTTACTGCCACCTATAAGAAGAGTTGCGACGAATATAAAAAGTAAGCAGTCGATAGAGCCGCAGACAAATTTAGCGAAGGAGGATTTATCATGGAAAGTAAATGTGCGAGTTGCAGTATGAAATCACGTTATGATAAAAAGCCAAATTCCATAATCAGCAAAATCTGGAAATGGCATCTTAGCTGGTGTCCGGGATGGAAATCATATCTCAAATCTCTGCCTGAAAACGAAAGAAAAGAAGTAATCAAAAAATACAACTGAAAGAAATAATAATGTCAGTTTAATTTTGCGGATGCAGTCATTGGAAGAGGTGACGTCGGTTTATATAAATGATGTCATTCCATGTCCTCCGCTGGCGGAGGTGTCACGCAGTGACGGAGGTGGACATCCAATTCTCTAATCGTCTAATCCCCTGTTTTTCCCTCTTCCACCCCCTTGATCCCCCGCCGGCGGGGGACACGCAAAGTACATAAGGTCATATAAAATTGACCATCATTAATTGATCTGGGTCTTAGCGCCAGGGACGCATTACTGATAGACGCCTTTTTATCGATCATATATTTTCTACAACACAGTATAGTGGTTCGCCGGGGATTCAAGCAATGGCTTGGGAAATTCATGCCGGACAGATATCATAATGCCTTCTATGGATTAACCTCAATTATTACCTTATATACTATCGACTTTAATTCTTGACAAACCTTCTGCAATCAGAAAATGTTAATTAAATTTGTGCCCGCCAAAAAAGGATAGAAATTACCCATGATATACCTCGCACCAGTCCAGGGGATAACCGACAGGATTTATCGCAACCTGTTTCCTGTATATTTTAAAGGAGTTGATGTCGCTATTGCGCCATTTATCTCCTCATCGAAGAAAATGAAAGCGGAGAATAGCCTTCTGCGCGAATTTTACCCTGATCAAAATACGGGTATTCCGACGATACCGCAGATAATGAGTTCTCAACCGGATGACTTCATCTTGTTCGCCAATGCGTTATACAAAATTGGATACGGCACTGTAAACTGGAACCTCGGCTGTCCGTTTCCCATGGTTGTGAAAAAGGGCAGGGGAGCGGGCATGCTTTGTTATCCGGACAGGATCGCATCATTTCTTGAAAAAACCATGCCTGCTATAAAACCGAAATTATCGATCAAGCTCAGGATAGGGTTGAAATATCCTGACGAGGTGTTGCAGATCATTCCCATTTTCAATCAATATCCGCTCGAAGAACTGATCATCCATCCGAGAACCGGCGAACAGATGTATGAAGGTAAAGTTGACCTCGATATTTTCGAGCAGTGTCTTAATTTCTCGAAACACAGGGTTGTCTATAACGGGGATATAGATTCTCTGGAGAAACTGGAGATGCTATCCAAACGGTTCGGATCAGTCGATCGGTGGATGATCGGCAGGGGTCTTATCGCCAACCCATTTCTCGCGGAAAAAATTAAATTCAATACGGAAAAGCCTTATGATGAAAAAGTCAAAATCATGAGGACTTTCCATGATAATTTATTCGATGAATATTTGAAAATATTGTCCGGCCCCTCGCATATAACCAATAAAATGAAAGAAATTTGGACTTATATGGGAGACTTTTTTGAAAACGGAGAAAAAATTAAAAAGAAAATAAATAAAACACATCACCGTGATAATTATGTTGATGTCGTAAATAAGGTGTTTGATGAGCTTACTTGATATGCCGGAGGCTGATTTTTGAAAAAAGTAACACTTAAACTTGTATCAATACACATTGAGGAATCACCTCAGGATGTTCCTCTGGCTGCTGCATCCCTTAAAGCGCAGCTTGACTCGGTTCCATCCATAAGCCGGAAGCTTGATGTATCATTTCATGATTACACCGTCGATAACTCTGCTGATTTTATAGCAGAGGACATCTGCGGAAACATTCCGGATATGATCGGTTTCTCCACGTACCTGTGGAACAGGCATATTGTATGTGAAATATGCCGACTCATCAGAGAGAAATTCCCGGCTGTTATGCTCTTTGCCGGCGGCGCAGAGGCAACTGCACTTCCTCTAATACTACTGGATAGCGCGCCTTTTGACTTTGTCATTAAAGGTGAAGGTGAAATCGTCCTGACGGAAGTCATGAACCGACTGCTGAATGGTGAGACACTTGAAAACATCCCCGGAGTCTTCTTGAAAGGTGCAAAGATTAAACCGGAAAAAGACCAGCAGCCCGTCATGGATCTTAACATCCTGCCTTCGCCATATCTTTCCGGAACAATGGATCCCTGTCGTTATTCCCGCCTGTGGTGGGAACTCTCCCGCGGCTGTCCTTTTAAATGCGGTTTCTGTTTCGAATCGCGGGGTGTGGCAGGTGTACGGCAAATCTCTTTAGAACGCATCAGGAAAGAACTTGAGCTCTTCGAAGAAAAAAAAGTAAACCAGATATTTGTGCTGGACCCGACTTTTAACTGTGACCTTAAGCGCGCCAAAAAAATTCTGCGCATGATTCTTAAAACGGCTCCGCTGATTCATTATACTTTTGAAATAAGAACAGAGTTTATCGACCGCGAACTCGCCGGGCTATTTGCCGGGCTTCACTGCAGCCTCCAGGTTGGGCTTCAGAGCATTCATCCCGAAGTACTGGCCAATGTAAACAGAACAATCAACACCGTTAAATTCGCTGAAAAGATATCCCTGCTGAACCAGGCCGGCGCTATCTTCGGGCTGGACCTGATCTACGGGCTACCGGGCGATACGCCCGATGGATTCAAAGAGAGCCTGAATTATGCTCTGAGTCTGCAGCCGAACCATCTCGATATTTTCCCACTGGCTGTTATACCGGGGACTGCGCTCTATGATCAGGCGGAATCCTTTTCGCTGAACTGTCTGAAAGATGCGCCTTACACCCTGATCTCCTCGCCGGGTTTTTCTCAAGCAGAAATGGCCCGGGCCGAATCTCTGAAAAATGCCTGTGAAATATTTTACAACCGCGGGGGCGCTACGGGCTGGATGTTCATGGCACTGGAGACCATCGGCATTGATCCGGTTAGCTTTCTTTCAGATTTCGCAGGGCATTTATCATCATGCGAACAACCGCTGAAACTCACGAAAGAGGAGATTACCGTTATGCAAACCTCTTTTGTGAAAGAGCAGTTCATCAGGCATGACAAAAAAAATCTCTTCCCGGTGATGGAGGATATAATAAAAATTCATGGTGCGCTGAACAGTTCGCTTTATGCAGGGCCGCTGGTTACAGAAGGGAAAGGCAAATTTAATGATGAAACCGTGTTCTGCTTATCACCCGGAACTATTTCTCTTTCCTTAACATATGATTTCGATGAACTCATGACAGTCGGCGAGCTTACATTTGAAGAGTTCCTTGATCATTATCACAGAAAGAAAACATACCTTGTTGTTTATAATTGCGGCGGCGCTGTTAAAACAATGACAATAGATCACACATTAAGCAGGTTGCTTCGCTCATTTACAGGTATCGAAACACTTCAGCATATCTGCGAAAAGGAAAATATAAAATCCCGAAAAAAGATTTATGAATTTCTTGAAGTTGCAGTCAAAGAACAGATGATCCATATCATAAGACCTTTGCAAAACTAAATAAAACCAGCAATCATGTCATACCGCAGGCCGGTATGACGAACAAGTTAACTTAAGGGTCTTAAGGGGTGAGAGAGATTTTTGAAAGCTATTATGATATTCCCTACTTTCAGAACGCTCTGCATAACTCAGTATTTTGTTTTAATGGGACATTTCTAAATTGGCTGGACATCGGCCAAGATTTTCTTGACATACAATTCCGCGTTGCATATACTTTCCCCCGCAAAACGAAGTTCTTATCAAAGAACACATTGGTGAATAGCAGGGGTGGCCGAAAAGAGCCTGAGATTATACCCTTTGAACCTGATCCGGATAATGCCGGCGAAGGGAGACAAAGCAAGGTGTAGTTATCCGTTTCCCCTGAAAGGAAACGTTTTTTTATGGTCATTCTGGTCTGTTCTCCCAAAAAAAATAACCAGGAGGTAGATATGTTAAACGAAGTTACAATCAGTCGCGCAATTCTCGAAACCTATTTCAAAAAAACTTGATAGCTGTTTGGAGCTTGATGTTGCCATTGTCGGAGGCGGACCTTCGGGTCTGGTGGCCGGTTATTATCTTGCCAAGGCCGGGAAACGGGTAGCACTGTTTGAACGCAAGCTCTCCATCGGCGGCGGTCTTTGGGGCGGCGGCATGATGTTCAATGCCATCGTGGTTCAGGAGGCCGGTAAACACCTGTTGGATGAATTTGGTCTGGAAGGTAAGGAATATGCCTCAGGCTATTATGTTTTGGACGCGGTGGATGTTACAACGACCCTGATCCACAAGGCTGTGCGGGCGGGCTTGCAGATATTCAACCTGATTGCCATGGAGGATGTGGTCATCAAGCATGAACGCGTAGCCGGTCTGGTGATCAACTGGAGCGCGGTTGATACCTTGAAGTGGCACGTGGACCCGATTACCCTGCATGCCAGGTATGTCATTGACGGCACGGGCCATCCCGCCAACGTGACTGAAGTACTGGTGCGTAAAATGGGTGTCAGATTGAATACGAGCACCGGTGGAATCGTGGGTGAAAAATCCATGGAGGCCGGGCAGGGTGAATTACAAACGGTTGCGAATACCCGTGAAGTCTATCCCGGTCTGTATGTCAGCGGTATGGCTGCCAATGCTGTTTATGGCGGGTATCGCATGGGTCCCGTCTTCGGCGGCATGCTGCTATCGGGACAAAAGGCCGCGCAAGAGATTCTGGCACGCCTATGAGTTTGATCCCCGGCAAAGGAAAACTTCATTTGTCATTGCGGCAAGGTCTCTATCTGGTATTGACCGAGCCGCGTGATGGCTATGAACGCTTATGCGAATGGGCCGTCAAGGCCGGTCTGCCGTGCGTGCAATTGCGCTATAAGGGCCATGATGAACGCGAACACCTCGTCCTGGCGCATAAATTGCGGAACATTACCGCGGGCACGGACACGCTCTTCATCGTCAATGACCGGCCCGATATCGCGCTAATGTCCGGTGCGGACGGTCTGCACCTTGGGCAGGATGACCTGCCGGCTGCCGAGGCGAGGAGGTTGATCGGACCGGAGTTGTTGCTGGGGCTTTCCACGCATAATCTGGATCAGGTCAGGGCCGCCAATGACGCGCCGGTCGATTACATCGGATTCGGGCCGCTGTATGCCACCAATTCCAAGGCCTGCGCCGATCCGGTACTTGGCCCTGCGGCTATTAAGGTCGCTCATGCCATGAGCAGGCACCCCATCGTTGCCATCGGCGGGTTGAATCCGGAACGGATCGTTCAACTGGGGAACTATGCTCATAATGTTGCTGTTATCCGGGCCGTGTGCGATGCGCCGGAACCTCTGATTGCCATGCAACGGATGCATGCCGCATATCTGGCTTTATTGCATGACCGGACGAAATAAATCGCATCCCCGTTTTTTCAGCACAGCTAAAGCTACGCACTGCATTGATTCTTCACCCTTCACGTTTACCCGTGCCCCCATCGTAATGAGGTTGTTCGTCTAACCAGTTCATCGTAAAGTTTTTCCAGTGGCCTGGCTGTTTCGACTCCTTCGAGCTTAGCGACTGCGGCAGCTATCGCCTCAATCGTTGACATCCCGTCTGAACGATGTTGCTCCCGCAACCGGTCTCTGCATCGAATTGGTGCCGGCAGAACCAACCGGGGCAGCGCCTGTAGAACAGGCATACTGCGATACAATCGCCGTGCCTGGCTCCATGTTGCGTCGATAACCACTACGCGGGCTGGTGGTTTCAGCTCTGATACATTAGACTGTGTGCCGGTTCCATCGGGCCATAACAACCAGGTTCCGGGAACCCGCAGAAATTCATCATCAATGGGCGAAATCCCGGCGCGGGCTCCACCCCCACAGGGGATAATTCGTGAGTTCGGCATCGCCAGCGCTGCTAGACGACCCGTGTTGCTGGGGCGTTCAGCTTCCCAAATATGCCGCAGGATCAAAATTTCTGTTCGCGTTGTTACAGTGGGCAGGATCGGGCAGATGCATATTTCCCGGCGCTGATAACAGCGGGGGCAGTGGCTGTATTCATCACGGGGCTTGTTCGAACGCATGACTATCACCTATCTGCTGCGCGCGGTTAATTTATACCTGACACCGCATATAATATTTTGATCTAATAAAACTTCCCTCCCTTGAGGGGAGGGACTGAGGGAGGGTGATTTAATGTCTGTCATACCAGCGAAAGCCGGTATCCAGTGATCTTTTCACCATTCACTTTTCGCGCTTCACCTACATCGGGAATATTATCAAGAACTGAAAGTAGATCACTTTTTTGCTTTACCTGGTGATGATAATTCAAGGCAAAGCGATGCGCTTCATCGCGTACTTGTTGAAGCATCCGCAATGCCTGCGGCCAGGATGACAAAAAAACGGCATCTTTACGTCCCGGCAGATAAACGCGATCTTCCGATTTTGCCCCTTTCTTCTTTATGATTCCCTTGCCGGATGGCGTTGCACGCTCCTCCTTAGCCAACCCTATAACATCTATCTTGATTTTCAAATCTTTCAGCACTAAAAGAGCAACATTAAGCTGTCCCTTACCGCCGTCAACAACAACTAAATCCGGCAGATTTTCTCTACTTGCAAACCGGCGTGAAATAACTTCATCCATCATCGTGTAATCATCTGGTTCCGAGAGAGTCTTTATCCGATAGCGCCGGTAGCTGTTCTTGTCCGGTTCTCCATCCTGAAAAACAACCATTGAACCTACGGCATGCTTTCCGCTGATATTGGAAATGTCGTAGCATTCCATTCGCCGCGGCAGTTTTGACAGCGATAATTTTTCCTGAAGAATTTGCAGCGCTGCTGTTTTCTGCTGGCGACTTTTGTGCGCTGCCTCCCAGAGGTTTCTGGCATTGTCATTAGCCATATCCAGAAGAGCGTTTTTTGTTCCAATAGAAGGCACCGTCAGTGTCACTTTTCTATTTTTCTTTTCTGTCAGCCATTCAATAATTACTTGTTCATCCGTCAAACGGCAGGGGATGATAATTTCATCGGGAATGCCGGCATCACTGTCATAATACTGAATCAGGCACGATGAAACAACTTCAACCGTATCCGTTTTTACTTTAATCGGTACGAATGATTTGCTGCCCAGAAGCTTTCCTTCACGCACAAACAAAATACAAATCTGATAATGATCATCCTGTTCGTAAAGACCTACTATATCCTGATCTTTTTCAACGCCCCAGTCAACGTTTTGCTTTTCCAGCGCGTGCTCCAGAAAGGTAATCCGGTCGCGCAAGCACGCCGCTTCTTCGTAATTGAGATCCTGTGACGCCTCATTCATTTGTTTCTTCAGGTCAGAAATCAATTCGCGCCGATGCCCCTGTAAAAACGCTACGACGCTTTCAACGAGTTTCCTGTACGATTTTTCATCTACTAATCCTTTACATGGCGCAAGACATCTTCCCATCTGATATTCCAGACAAGGCCTTGGGCGCAATTTAAAATCACGGTTACGGCAGGAACGCAAAGGAAAGACCTGCTGGACAAAACGCAAAGTTTCCTTTGCCGCCAGTCCCGAAGGGTAAGGGCCGAAATAAAGTGCAGCATCGTTTAATCGTTTACGCACCAGTTGCAGGCGTGGAAACCTCTCCGCAGGATCAAGCGATAAATGATAATAAGTCTTATCGTCGCGAAGAGTTACGTTGTAACGGGGACGATGACGCTTGATTAAATTGTTTTCCAATATCAGCGCTTCTTTTTCCGTGGATGTTGTAATAAAGTCAAGGTCATGAACACGCGCCACTAGAAAAGGCGCCATAGGCCGTGTATCCTTACCGGTAAAATAAGAACTGACTCGACTTTTTAAATCGTTGGCCTTACCGACATAGATAATCTTTCCCTGCGCATCTTTCATTATATACACGCCTGGAAAGCGCGGAGCGGAAGTAATTTTTTCTTTTAACACAATGTTTTCTAACATGGGGTACAATTCTTTTAATCGTTACGAATATTTCTGGATGAAACAAGCTCTTTTTATTATTTTCTTGTAAAGTATGTCCAGGTTAAAACTTGATTCAGGATTACAGCAAGGATTGTTGCTGTCGGTAGCGGATCGGTAAAAAATGTCTGGATAAGCTTTGGCACCCGGGCGTAAAGCGAAGGAAGAAAAGCGGTGCTCAAGCCGAAAAATAACGCGATACCGGCCACAAATGTTTTACGCAGTGCTGATTCTCCTTTTTCTTTAATCAACTGAGCGGCATCATCGACGATAATCCTGATGAATTCCTTTTCTTCATTTAGTGTAGTGTCTCAATGAACCTTGTCATATCAGGGATGACAATTTCACCCCATCTCCAGCATAATTTTGTTCAGTTCTTTCAACTCATCGCGTAGTTCGGCGGCGCGTTCGAATTCCATATTTTTTGCCGCCTGTTTCATTTCTTTCGTCAGCTTGGCGATCAATGCCGGCAAATCTTCGTCTTTTAATGTGGCGATTTCCTCTTTAACCCCTGTCGGCACCGTCACGTAATCGGCTTCATAGATAGAGCCCAGAACATTGCTGATGGATTTTTTAATTGTTTCCGGCGTGATATTATTTTCTTCATTATATTTTTGCTGAATAATGCGGCGGCGTTTGGTTTCATCAAGGCAGGCCTGAATGGATTTGGTGATTTTATCGGCGTACATGATGACCTTACCGTTGATATTACGCGCGGCCCGACCGCTCGTCTGGATAAGGGAACGTTCCGAGCGCAGGAACCCTTCCTTGTCCGCATCCAGAATCGCTACCAGCGAAACCTCGGGAATGTCCAACCCTTCCCGCAGTAGATTTACACCGACAAGAACATCAAATTCTCCGAGGCGCAAATCACGGATGATTTCCACCCTCTCCAGCGTGTGTATATCGGAATGAAGATAACGCACTCTGACATCTACACCGGCGTAGTAATCGGTCAGATTCTCAGCCATCCTTTTGGTCAGTGTCGTTACCAGCACCCGTTCGTTCTTTTCAATTCTCTCTCTGATTTCCGCGAGTAAATCGTCAACCTGATGTTTGGCTGGTTTTACTTCGATCTCCGGATCCATTAGCCCTGTCGGACGGATGATTTGTTCCACGCGAACGCCTTTGGCTTTTTCCGTCTCATACAGCGCCGGAGTTGCCGAGATATATATTCGCTGATTGGTCAGCGCTTCATATTCGTCAAAACGCAACGGGCGGTTGTCCAGCGCGGAAGGCAGACGGAAGCCGTATTTAATCAGTGTTTCTTTACGCGAGCGATCACCCTTGTACATGCCGGATAACTGCGGCAGCGTCGCATGGCTCTCATCAATAATTATCAGAGCGTCATGTGGCAGATATTCCATAAGCGTGGGCGGCGGCTGGCCGGGCCGGCGTCCGGTTAGATGTCGGGAATAGTTTTCTATGCCTTGGCAATACCCCATCTCCTCCATCATCTCCAGATCAAAGTTGGTGCGCTGCTCCAGCCGCTGCATCTCGAGAAGCTTATTTTGTTCCTTATATTCGGCAAGCGTCAAAGCCAGTTCCGCGCGAATATCCGCAGTCGCCCTGGCAAGATTTTCTCGTGAGGTGACATAGTGGCTGCCGGGATAGACGGCTGTTTTAGTGACCGCACTTATTTTTTTACCACGCAGGGGATCAATGAGCGACATTGACTCAATCGTATCACCGAAAAATTCTACCCGCAAAGCCTGTTCATCTTCATAAGGAGGAAATATTTCCACAATATCGCCACGAACACGGAATGTGCCTCGATGAAAATCAATATCGTTTCTTTCATACTGAATTTCGACAAGTCTTCTCAAAAGCTCATCCCGCGGAAATTCCTTGCCCGCTTCCAGTTGTACTATCATCCCCAGATAGGCGTCAGGCGAGCCCAAACCGTAAATGCAGGAAACACTGGCAACGATGATAACATCACGCCGCGTCAGAAGAGAATGCGTTGCCGCGTGTCGTAGTTTGTCAATCTCTTCATTAATGGCTGAATCTTTCTCGATGTAAGTATCCGTAACCGGCAAATAAGCTTCCGGCTGGTAATAATCGTAATAGCTGACAAAATATTCCACGGCATTTTCGGGGAAGAGGCCTTTGAATTCTTCATATAACTGCGCCGCCAGAGTTTTATTATGCGCGACAATAAGAGCGGGACGCTGGACGCGCTCGATGACATTGGCAATGGTGAAGGTTTTACCCGAGCCGGTCACGCCCAGAAGCACCTGATGCTCCTTGCCCTTTTCCAAACCTTTTACTAAATCTGAAATCGCCTGCGGCTGATCCCCCGCCGGAACAAAATCAGTTATCATTGAAAGTTTTTCCATAGTGCCCAATTACTTGTGTCATTGCCCAACTTGATTGGGCAATCCAGTTAACAAATTATCATTTCTCTTATTACAGAATAAAATCCTCCGCAAGGTCACGCCACTCAGGATTTACTTTCTCGATAAGTTCTATTTTCCATTTCCGAGTCCATCTCTTTAATTGTTTCTCTCTTTGCAAAGCGGATTGGATATCGTTTACGTCCTCTTCGTTTACTGGCTAATATGTACACGTAATAAGTTTTTTGTCATAAGTACAATTTCTGGATTGCCCGGTCAAGCCGGGCAATGACAATCTTTTCTTTTAAAGGAATAAGACCGGTTCTCGCAAGATTGCTTCCCGTGCCTTATACGCACAGGCGGCGATTTCAGGATACGTATCCTTAAGCGAAGCAATTTGGCGTAGATTATCTGCGGTGCGCAAAATCAGTGTTGCCATGTCACCTTCCGCGATTCCCGTGGCTTTGATTACAGAATCCCAACTGTGTCCCTGTGCCCAGTAATAAACAGCGGCTCCGGCAGATGCGTGAAGTTTTACCACCGGAAAGCCGGCATCTTCCAGGCGATGGATAAGCGGCCGCACGGCAAGCGCAACCTTTTTAAATGATAACGTCAGTTTCGGTGGCAGATCCTTGATAGTCAATTTCATATCGTCATCACGATCGTAAGCAAAAAATGCGACAACAGCAGCCAGAAGTTTTTCGTTTTCTTCAGGAAAAGCGTTTTCGCGCAGACACTGCGCCACAAGGAGCGGATAATCCAGCCGCAGTTTGGAAGCCCAATGTCCGTCTGCGGTCAGCGCTCCGGCTTCATCCACAAAGCCTTCTTTCTGTAAAAACTTAAAGTGGCGCGAAAAATCTTTCCAAAGTGATTTTGCAGCGGAATAATCAGAGCCATGGTGCCGGATATTTTGTTGATAAGCCGCAAACGACCTCTCGAATATTTTACGAATGTCCTCCGGTGTCTGTGATAAAAGTAGATTCAAAACCATCGCGAAATCATTTTTTAATTGGCTTAAAATATCTTCCGGTTTTTGAAACAGCAAATACCGGATATGGTTTATATTCATAAATTTCCCGGTAATTGTCAGCATAAATCCGATATTATCTTGCCCGCGTCTTCCCGCGCGGCCGGTCATCTGGCTAAATTCCGTAGCCGAAAGCGGATTAAAATCATTCCCGTTGAATAAATCAGAGTTAAAAAGCACGATGGTTCTTGCCGGAAAATTCACCCCAGCGGCAATGGTGGATGTGGCAAATATCACGCGCAAATGTCCCCTGTTCATCATTTCTTCCACAAGCATCTTCCAAGCGGGGAGTTGCCCGCCGTGATGAGCAGCAAGCCCCCAGGAGCGTAAAGCTTTTAGTTGCCGATGATTGGCAAGTGACGGGAAACGGTCAAGTAATTCATAGAGAGAATCATTGAATCCCACGGAATTTTCCGGAGACGAAAGCGTTCCCCGCGCTGTGAGGGCCGCATCGCATTCCGCGCGTGATTTTAAAAAAAATATAGCCGGCAGAAGATTAAACCGTTCAAGAATTCTGATAATACCGATGTAATCCGGCATTGGACCGCCGCGCAATTTTTTATCGTTAGTTCTTCTTAAAAAATCCGCAACCGTCGGCGAAACTTTTTTCCCTTCCAGAAAAGGATGCAAACATCCTGAAGGATGAAGAAAAAGAGGATAGAGCGGCACAGGGCGTTTTTCTTCCCTGATTACCACGCATGGTTTTTTACGGATTATTTCCAGCCATCGCGCGATTTCCTCACCGTTGCCGATTGTCGCCGATAAAAGCAGCAGATTAATCCGCGCCGGAAGGTAAATCATTATTTCTTCCCAGACAACGCCTCGATCGGCATCGCCCAGGAAATGCGCCTCATCCAGAATTACCAGATCGCATTTCAAATCCAGCCCCTGATGCATGGCGTCGTAGAGCTGATTGCGCAGTATTTCCGTGGTGCCGACAATAATCGGCGCTTCGGTATTTTCTTTGGTGTCGCCGGTAATGATACCCACATTTTCAGGATCGAAATGCAGGCCGAACTCCACCCACTTGGAATTGGAAAGAGCTTTGAGGGGTGAGGCGTACCAGGCATGTCCACCCTTCTCCAGCACGGATAATATCGCCTCCCGCGCGATCCATGTTTTTCCGGAACCTGTCGGCGCAATTACCAGACAATCGGTTTTTTTGATCGCATCCAATGCTTTAATTTGGAAATCATCGGGAACAAAAGGGGTGGGATGCGGCTTTCCTATTTTAGCCAGAACATTTTTAAGAGAAGATGCTATTTCCGGTTTGTAATAAGAGATCTTCTCTTTGCTTTTTGATTTTCCCCGGGCGAAAGAACGCTTGAGCTGGAAGGGCTTTTTTCTTTTTTCAATTTTTTCTTGCATTGACCGGATAATCCAGTTTTCTCTTGTGTCATTGTCCAACTTGATTGGACAATCCAGTTAATAAATTATTTTTTATCGCCTTGCAAAACAAATTTTTTTGCAAGGTCAGACCACT
>JQOA01000104.1 GCA_000753945.1 Smithella sp. D17
AGCCCTTTCGTATTCGTTCATTATCTTGATTGCGGATGCAAAAAAAGATAATGCTGAAGGTTTGATAATTTTACTCGACACGCCTGGCGGAATGGATACGGCAATGCGCGATATCGCCAAAAGTATTCTCAATGCGCCACTGCCGGTGATCGTTTTCGTTTCTCCTCCCGGAGCTCGCGCCGCATCGGCGGGAGTTATTATTACGGAAGCGGCTCACATAGCCGCAATGGCTCCCGGTACAAATATTGGAGCCGCTCATCCCGTGGCGATCGGTCTTGGCGGCGGGAAGGATATGGATAAAACAATGTCCGCGAAAGTGGAAAATGACGCTGCCGCTTACGCCCGCAGTATTGCCAAATCAAGAGGGCGCTCTGAAGAATGGGCCGAAAAAGCTGTGCGCAAAAGCGAATCAATCACTGCCGAAGAAGCGCTCAAGCTAAACGTCATTGATTTTGTAGCTCCCGATATCGGGAAACTTTTAGTGGCCATTGATCAAAAAGAAGTAAACCTGGCCAAGGGTAAAAAGAAAATATCAACAAAAAATGCCGTAATTAATAATAAGAAAATGGGGACCCGTCAGGGTATTCTTGCTGCTATTTCCGATCCGAATATTTCTTATATTCTTTTGTTAGTAGGGTTGGCAGGACTGTATTTTGAGCTTTCTACACCAGGAGCAATTTTACCCGGAGTAATCGGCGGCATATCGCTCTTGCTGGCGTTTTTTGGTCTGTCCACATTGCCGGTAAATTATACCGGAATATTATTGATAATTTTCGGTGTAATTTTATTTATTGCGGAGATAAAAGTGATGAGTCACGGCATGCTTACTGTCGGAGGGATAATTTCACTAATTATGGGATCGTTGTTATTATTTGATACAACGGAGCCTGCCTTGCGTCTTTCTTTTCAGGTATTAGTGCCGGCTGTTTTGGTCGCATCAGGTTTTTTTATTGTTGTTATCGTGCTGGCGATTAAAGCGCAATTGCGGAAACATTTTTCAGGATCGGAAGCGATGGTCGGCGCTGAGGCGGAAGTGATGAAGGATATTGACGAAGAAGGGGAAGTATTTTTAATGGGAGAGTACTGGAAAGCTACAAGTAAAGAACCGGTTAAGAAAGGTTCAAAAGTAAGGGTTATCAAGGTTGAAGGTCTGAGATTAATCGTGGAAGAAATAAAAAAATAAATATAATTTGGAAATAAATAAAGGAGGATATTTACAATGATTGGCACTTTTTCTTTACCGATGATAGTTGTTATCGTGCTGATAGTAATGTTTTTGGCATCCGCAATCAAGATAATGAACGAATACGAAAGGGCT
>JQOA01000105.1 GCA_000753945.1 Smithella sp. D17
AGATATAAAGTTCCGAGCATTGCCTTTATTAATAAATGCGACCGTAGCGGCGCTAATCCTTTCCGTGTAATCAACCAGTTAAAATCAAAGCTGGGCCACAATGCCGTAGCCATGCAGATTCCCATTGGTTTAGAAAATGAAGCCGAAGGCGTTGTTGATTTAGTCAGTATGAAAGCGCTTTATTTTGACGGCGATAACGGCGAGATTGTCCGCGAGGCTGAAATTCCGCCCAATCTTCTGGAAGACGCCAGGACAAAAAGGGAAGAGTTAATTGACGCCGCTTCGGTGTTTTCCGATGAATTGACGGAAGCAATTCTGAATGAAAGTGAAATATCTTCCGAATTGATTTATTCAGCTATGCGTATAGGTACATTGCAAAGAAAAATAACCCCTGTTTATATGGGATCAGCATATAAGAATAAAGCCATACAGCCAATGCTGGATGGTGTCAGTTATCTTTTGCCTTGCCCTTCCGATGTGGAAAATGTGGCGATGGATATGGATAATAATGAAGAACTCATTGTGCTGGAGAATGATCCCGAAAAACCAATTGTTGCTTTGGCCTTTAAATTGGAAGATGGCAAGTATGGGCAATTAACGTATGTTCGTGTTTATCAGGGAACAGTGGCCAAGGGATCGATTATTGTCAATATCCGCAACGGAAAAAAGGTGAAGGTAGGCCGTGTTGTGCGGATGCATGCCGATCAAATGGAAGATGTCGAATATCTGAAATCCGGATACATTGGCGCATTATTCGGAATTGAATGTTCTTCCGGCGATACTTTTACTTCTCCGGGAACAAATGTAACGATGATTTCCATGTATGTGCCCAAACCGGTTATATCTGCGGCTATCACCACCAAAGACAACAAGTCGCAAATGGCTATGGCCAAAGCGCTGAATAGATTTTGTAAGGAAGACCCGACTTTTAAATCTTTTGTTGATCCCGAAACCAATGAAACAATTATCGAAGGCATGGGTGAACTGCATCTGGATATTTATGTGGAAAGAATGAGGCGGGAATATGGCGCCGACGTCACGACAGGTAATCCCCGCGTTGCTTACCGCGAGACAATCACACAGCATGC
>JQOA01000106.1:7500-8769 GCA_000753945.1 Smithella sp. D17
AAAGTGTGGGCACGCAGTCTGGCATGTGGCAGACAATGGCAAGCTGCAGGAATGACAATGCGTTGCCCACGAATCCATGATTATCAAATTGCCCCAACACCCCCTGTTCTTTCAAAACTAAACAACCGCCGGAACATATTTTTGCCGATTTTTCAGAACAAATCGGATACGGTTCAAAAGCTTCCTGGCAATATGAACAATGGCTTGCGTCTTTTTCATTCTCATCGAGAGTTTATTAAAAGCCATTATCAATGCCGGGTCTTTACGCACGGCGACCCAGGAAGATTCAATGAGTAATCCCCTCAGGGCGGCATTTCGCCGGAAAGTAATGCCGGTGGAATATTCCGTTTCGCCGCTTGATTTTATGTCGGGAACCAACCCTGCATAACTGGCGAGTTTATCCAGTGAGGAAAATCTGGAGATATCGGCAAGTTCGGTCAGCAAAATCATGGCCGTAAGCGTGCTGATGCCCGGCACGGATTTCAAAAGAAGAACATCGGCTCGATATTCTTCAGTCCTGGATAAGCTTAATATGGCCCGGTTAAGATTGGCAATGATCTGTCGAAGGTGTTTTAACTCCTCAAGATGCGCCTTGAGGGCAAAATCGCCGCTGGCCCTTTCCATGCGGATAGACTCTATCCAGTTGATAAATTGCCTGGACCAATGACTCTCTTCAGGAATCGTGATGCCATAAAAAAACAGGATCGATGTGATCTGGTTTTTGCACCGCGTTTGTTTTCTCACCATGCTCTGACGGGTGCGCACCAGACTGCGATCTTCCACTTTCATTCTGGAAGGAACGTAGATGCCTTTGATTTCACCATTACGAAGCCCCCGGGCAAGTTTACGGCAATCTATCCGATCTGTTTTGCCGGTTCTTTCTTTATTTTTTGTCGGAACATCGGCAGGGTTGACGACCATGCAATCGATTCCTTTTTCTTTTAATCGGTCATGGAGCCAGAAACCACTAAAACCGGCTTCATAAACCGTATGATAGGTCGCTCCCGGAAAGGTTCTTTGTAAATAATGTGTCAACTTCTCAACCTCCGGGGGTTGGGTAAAGGTCTTATGTTCAAACTGTTCGGTATGTATGCTCACACTCCAACTCTTCTTATGGACATCCATGCCCACGTAAATGTGTTGACCTCTGAAATCAAGTTTGTTACCTTTATCCATGGCAAGTCTCCTTTGCGGTTATTTTTGTCTTGGCAAACTAAATATACCATACAAGGTTGAGACTTGCCGTTGTATTTTTTTATCATAAGGTCT
>JQOA01000107.1:0-2288 GCA_000753945.1 Smithella sp. D17
TGAGAACAGGGAATGTCCCCATTTCTCTTTTGATGAAAACCCGGATTTTTGTGGCCAAAATCTTCTTGACATACAAGAAATCGTTTCTTATACTTCACCCCCAAAAAAGGAAGTTCTTAGTTCAATTCAATAATTTTAACTAATGTAAAACCAAGAATTTAAGCTATGATAAACTATGATGATATAAAAAGCGGATTTGATATTGAGATGATTGTCAGTCCAAAGATTTTTGACAGGTTAACAAACTCAATGTATGATGCTCACGAGATACCTCATACAGTAGTTATGCCCCTCACAAATGAATTAAAAAAGGTCACTAGGCCAACTGTAAAATTTGATAATTATAAGGTGCCTAACACAAATGGGATAATTTCTGATTTGACAATAAATTTTGATCTGACATCAGATTCAGGAACAATTGAAATATCCGTATTCTGTGAGATTGATGTGAAACCCGGGCACAAAGAGAATTCGGAAAAAGTGGACAGTCTTGATTTGAGCCTCCGATATATAACGTTTAGAACAGATGGCATCACATGGGATCCTGAGCAGGCCACTATTAAACCTGTTGCTGATATTTTTGAGAAAGCATTAAACCAGACATATCATACCACAGCTGTCCCCGGCATAATACAACGGATAGAGACAAAAATATTCGGGAACGACAACGAAACCGGAAAAAAGAACGCCTTTGGCATATATGTAAACCTTCTTCTCAAACAAAAGGATTATCCTTACGAGGAGATGTATTACAGTAAGGAGAGAGGTAACCCTGAGCTGGGGATAAATTTTTTACCTGAGGGCCTTGACTATGCATTTGGAGTTAATCCCTCTGTATTCAACCTGGCTGCCAGCCATTTTAAGATTGAAATGTTTGCACGTTATATCACAGAGCCGGCCGAAGAAGAGTCGGAGGAGACAGAAGAGTCAGGCTCTGGTGAAAAAAAGAGTTCTGAAGAGAAAGTAATTGTCTCCTATACTACTGATTATGATGACTATTCAGTGAGATGTAAAGATGTGGGAATTTTTCCCGGATCTCTTACTCCTTCTGAAAATTTTCATAACAAACTGTTATTCACCCTGAACCTCAATGTATATGTAAAAGATGCTGACCTGAATGTTGATGTTGACGTAACTTTTCTGATTTATCCGGAGCTCAACGGGGATGATTTAACTCTTAAAGTAGAGTTATGGGATATTGACACGGATGTTTCATTGTGGGAATCTATCCGTTCTTTACTTTCCGGTAAATCCCTTATAAGCATATTGAGTTATATTCTGTTCCCTGCTGCTACCATTACAATTTTCCCTTTCATTTTCTGGGGTGTATCAAATCTGGTTGCTAATAAATTCAGTGAGGCAGGAGAAATTCTGGGAGCCAAAAAGTTAAAATTCGAAACATCAAAACTTGCCGGCTTATTTGATTTCCTGAACAACAGGATCACATTTTTCAGAAAACGGCTCTCTCCTTTCTACTATACAGATTTTCAGGTTGAAATTAAATGGTCGGAGTTTAATGTTGACCAGCATGGAATCATCGCCGGAGGAATTTTCCAAAATAGTGAACAATATATACCAAAAGAACAGTATGTCACAAGAGGCGAAGAAGTAAAAGAAGAACTTGTAATTTCGGGAAAAACAAGGATCAACAGAGATGAAAGTGATATTAACGGCCTTATATACAGAATATCTGATTACGAAACAATTTTTGAAAACGATAAAATAAACCGTCCTGATCCTGACAAATTGGATGAATTTTGGATCGACGCACGGTTTTTGTCTGATATGATACAGGAGAATAAACTGGCATGCCAGGTTCAGCTTATTCCTGATGCGATTCACCTTCACAACAATAAAATACGTGCTATACGGTTTCATTCAGGACTGGTACTTTCTCCCAATGAGGCTGGCACATTGCAATATACGACTCTTTCACTGATTGTGATGGGTTATAAGCTCATACGGAAAAAACATAAACTTGAATTTTATTACCGCAGCAAAAGAGATTTGTCAGAACGGAACAACTTAATGTCATTGCCAAATATCAGGTTGGATCTGTAGAATTACAACATCTTTTATTTAACCTTCCTGACTTAAACAACCTGTTACTTCCCGACCGGTTTGCTGGCCAGGAGTTATAATTTATTATAATTAATTCCTGTCTATTAATTCTACTCCGACATATTATTTTGCACTGTTGTGGTGGGTGTGATAAGCAGGAGCCATCATGGGAAAAGGAAACGGTATTTATCGGGATAGACGACTACATGGCACTGTATTCTCCGTAC
>JQOA01000107.1:2424-2634 GCA_000753945.1 Smithella sp. D17
CGCATTTGGCGAATACAGGAGACGGATGCTTGCGGAGACTTTTTATTCCGGCGAAATCGGCCATCCGGGCGGTGGAAACAAGGCCAGTTGATCGGAGCGAAGCGACGCGACGCTGGTTTTGGTGGTGATCTTCTCACAACATGTTTTCTTATTTCCGAAACGAAATCTGGAAAATCTGGGTAGAGTAGAGAACTGGCAATGACCTCTTTA
>JQOA01000108.1 GCA_000753945.1 Smithella sp. D17
TCTTTCGTGATGTCTTGACCATGAAGAGATTCATCATTGACCGTGGCATTGACCAGTTGGGAAAATCGAATTTCAAATAGTATCCTGAAAACCCGGTTAAGCCATGCCGGGTTTTTTCATTATATGAAATTCCAAAGCGGTAAAATAGCGGTAAAATGGATACGATGAACAGAAAAGAAAAAGGCTTGCGGGTTGTCTTAAAGTCCGTAAGCCTTTGTTTTTCTTCTGGTGCCGGAGCTCGGAATCGAACCGAGATGTCCTTGCGAACGGGGGATTTTGAGTCCCCTGCGTCTACCAGTTTCACCACTCCGGCACGGGCGCGATTATATAGACGGGATACAAAATGTCAAGTTAAAATCTGTTGACAATCAATTATGGCCTGTGTTAATGGGCTACACAATTAGTCAATAGTTTACTGGGGTTGTAGCTCAGCTGGGAGAGCGCTTGAATGGCATTCAAGAGGTCAGGAGTTCGATCCTCCTCAGCTCCACCAAAATTAAAGGGGACGGTTGGATGAAAACCATCCCCTTTTTACATTATAAATCTTCTACTTGTTTTTTAATCTTAATCCTTTTTTCCTTGATCATGGCCGTTTTATTGCCTTCCAACCACGTCTGTATGGCTTCTTCTCTTTTGATGGAAATCAGTATCTTTTGGTACATAGCTTTTTTTGTTTCAAAATCTTTCTCATCCAGCTTGCTCACGTCTTTAAGTTTTAATATTACATAAGTATTGTTGATGAGAAGCGGCTTTTCCGCATAGGGTTTTTGGGCTGAGAGCTGAAAAAGAACATCAGCCGCATTCTCGCTGGATCCCAACCGGGGAATCGTATTGCCGGGCTGGAAGAATCCGGTTTCGTTAACTTTCAAACCATTTTCTTTGGCGATGTTATCCAGAGTTTCCCCTGACTTTATTTTCTCTAAAATTGACTGCGCTTCTTTTCCGGCAAGAATTTGTGCTTCGCTTTCTATGTAGCGGTTCCTGACTTCGTTTTCTATGGTGCTTAATTTCGGCACGTAAGAGGATTTCTTGTCCACAACTTGCAAAAGATAACAACCGTTTTCAGCCTGGATAACTTTGCTGATATCGCCTTTCTGCAAATCCAGAACTATAGTGGCAAAATTTTTAATTGATGCAAGTTCCGGAGGTGTCCTGTCAATCGGGAAAAAGTCTACATTGCTGATTTTAATATTATTTTTATTGCCGTAGGCCTCCATATTATCTTCTTGATAAATGATGTCATGGGCCTTTTTCGCCTCTACATAAGCTTTTTGCGTACCCCTTGATTGCTTTAATTCCTTAACTATATCTCCTTTAACATTGTCCAATGATAATTGTTTGCCGTCTTTAGTCTTATATTTATCTTTGTAGCTGCTGTAATAGCTTCTGATGTCGGCATCACTGATGTCCAAAGGAAAAGAATTCCCCGCGAAAAATATATATTTAATCTTCATCTGTTCAGCAACACGAAATAGATTGCTGTTACGCTTCAGATAGTCTTCCAATTCGGTTTGAGCAGGCGTAATTTTCTTTTTGATATCTTTCCCGGAAATTTGCACAAAATCAACGTTGATTTTTTGATTCTGTAAAGCGTACAAGTCATAAACTTCCTGTTCCGAGATTTTTATGCCTTCGCGCACCATCAAATCAATTTTATTTGCCGTTATATCGAATCTTTGAAGAGTTTCAAAATCTTCGGCGGAGAGTCTATTATAACGAAGTATCTGCCGGTATTTGCTTTCATCAAATACACCATTTGTCTGCAATACCGGCATCGACATGATTATGTTTCTTAATTCCTCGTCGGAAACTTCAATCTTTAAATCCGCGGCTTTGGCAGCGATAATATACCGGTTCAACAAATCATTATAAGCTTTTCGCTTAAGATCCATTTTCTTGAGTATCTCCGGAGTAAGCTTTTCGCCTAAGCGAAGTTGTGCCATTTCCATCAATTTTTCATATTCGTTGCGAAATTCACCTTGACTGATTATTTTTTTATCGACTATGGCAATTGCGTCTGTCATGCGACTGCCTCTGTTGGAACCGAAGTAAAGAACAAAAACAATAATAATGATTCCTATAACTGCAATCATAAACCAGCCACGGGCATGTTCGCGGAAAAATTTCAGCATAAAATCACCTCGAAAGGATAATGAATTTGTATTATCGCAAATGAAACTTTTGCCTTATTATTATAGTCATTTGCAAAATGCAAACATAATTTAAAAAGGCGTTGATTAGGATAATGAAATACGGTATAGAAAATCACTCTGCGGGGAAAGTCTGGATATTAATTTGTGAAAAAACAGGAGGATAAATGCTATTCGATTATGTTTTAGGGAAATTTTCCAACGATCTTGCTATTGATCTTGGCACTGCCAATACAATTGTTTATGTCAAAGATAAGGGAATAGTATTAAATGAGCCCTCTGTTGTAGCTGTGCATCAGGATTCAAGAGGAATGAAAAAGGTGCTGGCCGTAGGCAGTGAAGCTAAAAACATGCTGGGGCGTACTCCCGGTAATATTGTTGCTATCAGACCAATGCGGGATGGTGTTATTGCTGATTTTGATATGACTGAAGCAATGCTGAAACATTTCATTTTGTGTGTCCATAATCGCAAGTCTTTGGTACGGCCACGAATTATCGTCGCCGTGCCGTCGGGAATAACGCAAGTGGAAAGACGCGCCGTGCGTGAAGCAGTGGAATCGGCTGGCGCCAGGGAAATCTACCTTATTGAAGAACCGATGGCTGCAGCCATCGGAGCCGGTTTGCCGGTTTCCGAACCGACAAGTTCAATGGTCGTGGATATTGGAGGAGGAACGACGGAGGTTGCCGTTATTTCCCTTTCCGGAATAGTGTATTCCAAATCCGTGAGAGTTGCCGGTGATAAGATAGATGAGGCAATCGTTCAGTACATGAAGCGGAAGCACAATCTGCTTATCGGAGAAAGAACGGCGGAAATAATCAAGATTGAGATTGGCTGCGCCTATCCTTTTGAAGAAATTAAAATTGGTTCCATAAAGGGGCGCGATTTGATTTCGGGAATTCCCAAAATTACCGAAACCAATTCGGAAGAAATTAGAGAGGCCATCAACGAACAGGTAACTTTTATAGTTGATGCGGTTAAAGATACTCTGGAAAACTCTCCACCGGAACTTGCCGGTGATATCGTTGATCGCGGCATCGTTCTGACAGGTGGCGGGGCCCTGTTACAAAATATTGATATCCTTATCCGGGAAGAAACAGGATTGCCTATAACTATTACTGATGATCCGCTGTCCGCTGTGGCCAGAGGCGCAGGCATAGCGTTAGATCAACTCAATGTGCTCAAATATATTGCTCTTCAAGTGTAAAAAACGTCCGGGACATCATACAATTTATTGCGGCAGATAGCGTTCGATGCAGCGTTATAATTATTTTCCTGTTGGGTAAAAAATGTTTTTTTTAAGGAAATACAAAACAGCTATCCTGATCATTGCTCTTCTTGCCATTGCCCTGATGATGCTTTCAGTTAACTTAAAGTATGGGGCAGAAAGAGGTTTTTTCAGCAAAATCGTATTACAGGCAGTTGCGCCCGTGCAAAAAGGCTTGAACGCTTCCATCAAAAGTATCAGAGATGCCTGGTTGCGCTACATTTTTCTGGTTGGCATTGAAGAAGAAAATAAAAATTTAAAAAAGAAGATCAACGAACTCAAATCGGTTATAATTTCATATCAAGAGGGCTACCTGGAAGCACAAAGACTAAAAAAGCTTCTATCTCTTACAGATGATTATAATTACAATTTTATTCCCGCGCGAGTCATTGGCCGGGAACAGGCTGCGCTTTCCAAGACAATATTGATTAATAAAGGCACAGTTCAAGGACTGAAGGCCGGCATGCCGGTCGTCGTGCCTCCGGGTTTAATCGGCCGTCTGGTTGATGTTTCCTGGCATGCCTCCAAAGTGCTGTTGTTTATCGATGAAAACAGTAATATTGACGCTATTGTGCAGCGGACGCGAATGCAGGGAATTATCAGTGGCGCAGGTTCCCGCGGTCTCATATTGAAATATATTTCTAAAACTCAGGATGTTCAGGAAGGAGACGTAATTGTTTCTTCCGGCATGGGTGGAGTATTTCCCAAGGGTTTGCTGATTGGTCAAGTCAGTCATGTTGACCGGCTGGAGGCCAGCCTTTTTTTGAAAATTAATGTCGCTCCGTTCGTTGATTTTTCCAAATTGGAAGAAGTACTGGTTTTGGCTTCTTCGGAAAATAAGACTAAACAACAATGATTTATTATTTATTACTGCCATTTTTATCGATAATATTAGTAATCCTGCAATCAACTATTACTGATGTAATTTTTTCCGGCCGGTTGGTTTTTGAGCTGTCGTTAATCGTTGTTATTTATGCCGGATTTCGTCTTGATTTAGCCCGGGGCGCGGTCCTGGCATTCATTACCGGATTTGTATTTGATTGTGTTGCCGGTTCAATGCCGGGATTATTTACTTTTATTTATGTCGTCATTTTTTTATTTTCATTTTTTGCTTCGAGCCGGCTGGCTGCTGAAAAAATATATATCATTGTCTTGTTTAGTTTTTTTTGTGCTTTTCTGGAAGACCTCATGGTTATCTTATTTTATTATTTAGCCTTTAAATATGATGTATTGATGAACATATATTTTGTTCTTTTGCCGAAGTCTCTGATTGTCGGCCTGTTTGCTCCCGTATTTTTTTATATGATGCGCCGGGTGGAGGTGTTTTTTTATGAAAAAACAGACTAACCTGTTAAACGGTCAGGAGCCACCCGAGTTCAGGCAGAAATTTAAAATAGCCGGATATTTTTTGTTGATTGCCCTTTCCATTCTGCTTGCCAGGCTGGGATATTTACAAATTGTCAAGGGAGCGGAATACAGGCAGAAATCGGAAAATAATTCTGTTCGTTTTCGGAATCTCAAGCCTCTGCGCGGTCTGATCATGGACCGTAACGGCGTTGTTCTTGTCGATAATATGCCTTCCTTTGACGTTATTTACATACCCAACAAAAAAAAAGGCAACGAATTATCGATTGAGAAACTTAAAAACCTCTATCGAAATAAATCGCTGGAGTTTTTATACGATCAGTCTATTTCTAAAAACGCCAAACCATATTCACCAATCAAATTAGAAAAAAATGTGAGCATGGAAAAAGTTGCGCTGATCGAAACCAATGCATTGGATTTGCCGGGCATATATGTTGATGTATCGCCGATTCGCTTGTATCGGGATGGAGAAATGCTTGCTCCGGTCATCGGCTACACGGGAGAAATCAGCAAGGAAGATCTGGAAAAAAGTGAAGGCCGATACGCTTACGGCGATGTTTTGGGAAAACACGGCGTGGAAAAAAAATTCGATTCTTACTTGCGTGGCCGCCGTGGAGCGGAACTGGTAGAGGTAAATGTATACGGAAAAGAAATAAAAAATCTGGGACGGATTGATCCGGTCTCCGGTTACAATATTATATTAAACATTGATGCTGATTTGCAGAAAGCGACAGGAGAGGCTCTCGTGGGCAGATCCGGAGCGGCTGTTGTTCTGGATGTGCGCGATGGTTCGGTCCTGGCTATGTTCAGCGCGCCTTCTTTTGACCCTAATTTATTCAATGGCGGGATTTCTTATGAACAATGGGAAAAACTGCAAAACAATCCGTTGAGTCCTTTATCCAATAAAGCGATTTCCGGGCAATATCCTCCCGGTTCAACCTACAAACTTATTGTTGCCGCCGCCGCTTTGGAAGAAGGTGTTATTACTCCCGAGACAAAAATATTCTGTAACGGTTCTTTTACTTTAGGTAACAGGACCTACCGTTGCTGGAAAAAAGGAGGACATGGTTCTGTTAATCTGCATCAGGCCATTGTTGAATCGTGTGATGTATATTTCTATACAGTAGGGAAAATGCTCGGAGTGGACAAAATAGCCGAGTACGCAAAACGTTTCGGCCTGGGGGGGATAGCGGGTATTGATTTACCTAATGAAAAAGGCGGTCTGGTGCCCACGAAGGAATGGAAATTAAAGCGGAAGAAAAGCCCCTGGCAAATGGGAGAAACGATATCCGTATCCATTGGGCAAGGATTTAATTTGGTTACTCCGTTGCAATTGGCCAACGCTTTCAGCGCTTTTGCCAATGGAGGTACTTTGTGGCGGCCGCGTTTAGTCAAATACATCGAATCTACGGATGGGAAAATATATAAGGAATTTTCACCGGAAAAAGAAGGTGAATTAAATTTAAACCCGAAAACAATTGAGATTCTGAACAGTGCTTTGTGGGGCGTGGTTAATGAACCCGGCGGCACCGGTAAAAACGCAAAATTATCAGGTATCGATGTCTGCGGCAAGACGGGAACTTCACAGGTTCTTGGTTTGCCGCAAAATGAAATAGCCCGCCGGGCGAAAAGGCTTGCCGCTTTTCAGAAAGATCATGCTTTGTTTGCTTGCTATGCTCCATTGAAAAATCCGGAAATAGCAGTTGCGTTGATTTGTCCAGATCGGACCCGAACTGGGCAAAA
>JQOA01000109.1 GCA_000753945.1 Smithella sp. D17
TTACCCGCGAAAACACGGCCCACATCAGGAAGTCTGAATATACAGAAAATATGCATATGCCTGACTACCATGACTTCGATATTGTCGAACAATTTCTCAAGGCGGGAGCTGCCGTTAAATACCCGGTTCCGTTAGCCATCTTTTCGCAGCAGGAAAGACAGGATGCTACCCATCAGTTGATTTATTGATTTATATCTCTCCGGTTTGACTGACAGGATTTCTTCCTCTGTCTGTATATATTTTGATGGAACCAGTTCGTCGCGGCAATGGGAAACAATTTCCCAAGCCGCTTTTGGTGTGGTTTCCAGGTGAAACTGCAAACCGATAACCGACTTGCCCATTTGAAACGCCTGGTTTTCACATCCGTCGCTTTTCGCGAGGCGGATTGCTCCTGACGGAAAGTCAAAGGTTTCACCGTGCCAATGGAACACTTTCACTGATGGCGGGAAACTAAAAATGGAAACGTCTTGCGATGAAATCCCGTATATGGGAAACCAACCGATCTCCTTCACGGGATTGCTATAAACTTTGGCGCCCGCGGCGCTGGCAATAAGCTGCGCGCCAAGACAAATACCCAGGACGGGCTTTCCTGAATTAATGGCTTCACGAATGAACTGTTTTTCAGAAACAAGCCAGGGGAAATCATCTTCATCATTTACACTCATCGGACCGCCCATGACCACGAGCAGATCTATCTTTTTTAGATTCGGGAACTTTGCTGATTCAAATAATCTGGTATTGGTTATTTCGTACCCGTCCGCTTCCAGCCAAGATGCGATGCTGCCTAGTCCTTCAAACTCAACGTGTTGTAAATAGTGAGCCCGCATATAATCCTTTTTTCCGTCCATTAATTTTTTTAAGAAGAAATCACGGGTATAAACCTCAAAGCGAGCTGCGGGGTATTATACCCTCCGCTTCGCGGGATTGTTCAACTTACCAATTCCGATACGCTTCGCTTTCAGAATTGGAGTTTCACAAACAATTCATTTTCGATACGGCTGATATCACTCGTTGCCAGCAGCCGCAACGTCAGCGCCTCGGCGTTTGCCACATTGATTCCACCGATTATTTTCTGGTTTTCGGCCAGGTATATGGGGTTCATACTCAATGTCCTTATGCCGCACCCGATAAGGAATTGCAGATAATGGGCATTATTGACCATGTCACCGCAGACGGATACTTCTTTGCTGTAGGACTTCGCCGCTTCGGTAACCCGTTTTATCGCCCGCAGGACCGCCGGGTGATGGGGAATATAATACTCGGCTACTTCTTCGTTTGTACGGTCAACGGCCAGCATGTACTGCACCAGATCGTTGGTTCCTATGGAAAAGAAATCGACGACTCGCGCGAATTCCTCGATGATCTCTATTACCGCGGGAACCTCAACCATCATTCCGATTTTCGGTTGGCCGTTGAAAACGCTTTCTCCTTGTTTGAGGTCATCAACACACTCCATTACGATGCCTCTTGCCTGCAAGAACTCTTCCAGGGAAAAAATCATGGGAAACATTATTCTTAGATTGCAATCCACACCGGCGCGCAGAATAGCTCTGATCTGCTGGGTGAAGATATCTTTATACTTCAATGAAAACCTGATAGACCGCAGACCAAGAAAAGAGTTTCCCTTATTCACCGGCTCCCAGTAGGCGGGAATTTTGTCGCCACCGATATCGAGAGTGCGAAATGTGACGTCTTTGGAAGGCGCGCCCTCTGCGAGTTTCCGGTAAATAAAATACTGCTCTTCCTCAGTGGGAAAATTCTTGCGGATAATGAACGGAAACTCGGAACGGTAAAGCCCTATCCCGTCACAGGACATTTGCCTAAGCACCTCCAGGTCTTTCAGCAAATTGACGTTCGCCATCAGCTTGATGCGCACCCCGTCTTTTGTCTCGGTAACCGGCCTCATCAAGGGCGGTGTGCTTTCCATTGTCTGTTCGTCGATACGATCTTTGAATTCCTGCACTATATCTTTGCCCGGATTGATGAAAACGTTCCCGATCTCGGCATCGATAAGGATGCGGTCACCGTCAGAAATATTATTCATGACCGGATCATTAACGATAACCATTGGTATCTGGAGGGAGCGGGCAAGGATGGAAACATGCGAGGTAACCCCTCCGCTCATAAGCACGATGCCCTTCACTTCTTCCGAGGAAAGTTTCAGCAGATCGGAAGGATACAGGTTGGTTGCAACCACTATCCGGTTGCGCACGGGTGGCAGATTCGCCTCTTTACCGGCGAGATTCCTTATCAGCCGCGTTACCAGATCCTCGATATCGTGCACCTTCTCTCTTATGTAAGGATCTGAACTTGCCGAAAACAGGGTGATGTATTTTTGCCCGGCGGCGATCACTGCCTCGGGCGCGTTTTTTCCTTTCTGCACCGACAAAGTCATTGCCGCAAGAAAACTCTTGTCTTTCAAGATAAGCAGATGCGAGGTAAATATCATGGAGGCGGCATCGCTGAGCTTGTTGTCCACCGCCTTCTGCAATGCCGCCAATTCTTTTTCCGTTTTTTTAAGTGCTTTCTGCAGATCGGCCAGACTGTATTTTTTCCCGAAAGTCTGACCTGCCATATCGTGGAACCGTTCCGCGCCGGTCGCCAGTGTTGTTTTCGCATAGGCATAGCCACGCGAAGCCGCTTTGCCTTTAAGGAACATACCGTCGAGCTGTTCCTTCTTCCCGCGCATACTCTCTCCCGGCGCAGCCCCCTGTAAAGAAATTATAATCTTAATATTGTCGAGCACTGTAGCAAGCTGGGAGGATACTATTTGCAGCGCCTTGATATCGCTATCTTCAAAGCGGTTGTTTTGCTGCCGCTGCAGCATGATTACTCCCACGGGAACAGCGCCGCTGATAATCGGCACGGACAGAAATGATTTGAAGCGTTCTTCTCCGCTTCCCTTAAAATAGCGGAAGTTGGGATGAGTAAAACCGTCGGCGACGCAGACCGGCTCGTTTTTTTCAAAAACCGTTCCGGCAATGCCTTCGCCGCGCCTGAGCTTTATTTTGCCGATGACCTGGGGATCGAAACCTGTGTTTGCCCGCAGGACCAACTCGCCCTTGGTGTCATCGTAAATGTAAATGGAACAGACATCCGCCCGCATATGCCTGGCCACCATGACTACAATATTGTCGAGTAATTTCTCAATGCTGGAACTGCCTTTAAATACCCAGTCCAGTTGGCCGATGTTCAGCAGTAAATTCAAATGGTCCATAATTGTACCTGCTCCTGTATTATTTCTCTCATTTCAAGTTTATTATATGATTTACTGTTAATAGATGCAAATAAATAGGAGAAAAAAGAAGATGACGGTCCTAAACACCTAAGAAAGGAGGGGAACAAAGGAATTAGAACCGTCACCAATAGAGCCCTGTGTCTAACTATCCACAGCTTGCGCGGAATAGTTCCGCTTCGCTCCGGGGATTAATTTGACTAACCTATATTACGGTATTGTGTTTGCATTATTTGGGTCTCATTGATTCGTCCAAAAGGTTTCAGTCGTAGATGATCATCAGGTTACGCACTTTGCTTCTGAAACTTGAGACTCACTAAAATCCACCGGGAGGTTTTCCACGCCATCCCGGTGGTTTAAAAATTTCGGACTGTTCAGGGAACAGCCTCTACAATTATGTAGGGCACGCCGTGTGACCTTCAGGTCATTTCCCTTTCCCAAACACACCGCCCTACTTTTTGTTCATCATCATTGATGGTCTCGTAAAAAGTCGCTTTTGCCCTTTTTTG
>JQOA01000110.1 GCA_000753945.1 Smithella sp. D17
GATGTGCGGCGGTTTGGGATGACAACGGATTGCCGTAAGCATCGTAGTCGGCAATGTATTTGTCGATATCCGGCGGATATATTTTTTGCAAGTAATCACCAGATCGATATGTCATGTTTTGTTTCATCATGAAAAGTTTGCCAATCATCAAATCAAATTAATCAAGTGTTATGTTCATCAATCTTTTAATCTCTAAAACCAGTATGCTGTCCCCGGATTTCGGCCCGGATTTCGGATTTTGTTAGCAGTTATCGTTATACCTGGCACTACAATAACTCCGCCGCCGCCGGAACCGCGATTTGAACCACCGCCACCGCCAACCATAATAATATCACCAGATACATCAGACGTACAAACAGCCGTACCATTTGACGTAAACGTGCGTACTGTATAATTGCCGTCAGTTGTTGCGGTGCCGCCTGTGCAAGGATCAGCAAAAGAAGGAACGACATTAATAAAAAGAAGTGCGCTGAGAATAAAAATAAATAGAATTGATAATCTTTTAATCCCTTTGATAATTTTCATATTCCTTCCATTCCTTTCGGGTTTTGTTTTCTATCTGTCTTTGCGAGTCCCGATGGATCGGGACGCGGCAATCTAATGAGCCTGTGGCTCCCGCAAGGGTGCCCAAAGCGAATTATCCCTGAGCCGTAAGGCGAATGGGATATGACCTTTTCTTTCATCCTCGCCCAAAAACTTATATTTCAAGACCTGACCCCAGTATCTCGTGTTTTAATTAGTAAGGTGTCCCTCGATTTCTTTTTACTTCTTTTCTCCTCGTCCCTTGTTTCGCTCCTGTTCTTTGCTTTTTTTGAAATAAACATTCATAACCTTTTTATATTTTTTATTATTTCTATTTTTGTAAAAAACTTTTTTTATATCCTCTATAGGAATAAAAATTGGACGTTGAAGCAACCCTATAACGGAATATATTGAATTATCATCTAGCCTTGATAGGGCATCCAAAAATATTGCAGATTTTCTTATTGTCAGGTTTTCTATTATTTCGTTAAGATATTCCTTAAACTCTGCGTTTCTATTTCTAATACTTGACAGTTTCAAGAATGCATCAATATCATCATATGAACGACATTCAGAAGCTGCATCTCCTGCCTCTCTTAATATTTTCCAAAAAATGGTATAATTTTTTGCATAAAGATCATCAAAGTTTTCTCTTAAACATCTGAGATTAGCATTTTCATTTATGCATAAATCTTTACCAAAGCAGTTTGACGTGTACGCCATTCCATAAAATATCATCATTACATTAATGAAAACGATTAAACTTCTGGTGTTGTTATGTACCATTTTAAGTTATTCTCCCAAAATTAAGTGGTTTCTATGGTTTTCTTATTATAGTTACCCTTCCCGTTTCGCCCCCTTGAAGAATATTCCAGACTAATGAAGATTGTTGTGGATCGATAGTGATACATCCGGCAGAACCGCGATTTGTGCTACTGTAACCACTATGTATATTAACACCCGTCGCATAATCTTGGTTGTTTTGAGCTGGATTGGGTCCTAACGTTGGAATTTGACCGCCATTCTCTAGCCGAACACCATTTGTAATACCTTTATGGCCAGTTTCACTATAAATCGCATCATATGTGCCAGTAGCTATTCCAGGACTTGGGTTATTAGGATTGGGCCAAGTACTACCACTCACAGAAACTGATTGACCATTATCACCTGTAACATTTATTGTAGCGCCATATGTAGTGCCATTTCTTGTGCCATTCTCAATAATATCAATCGCAAATAACCCCCAAGGATCAATATACCTAACCGGATTATTCCCCACATAGGCCATCAGATTCACATCGCCGCCGTCAAAACCGATAGGGTCTTCGGAAATGAATCTGCCCAAGGTCGGGTCATAGTATCTGGCTTTCATATAGTAGAAACCGTTCGGCTCGGTCATGACACCATACTGGCCGACATACTTGAACGGCTGAGATATTGTTTCCTGCTGATTGGGATTGGGAATATTACCGAAGGCATCATAAGAGTATTGGTTGACGATATTTTTTGATGAATTGGTCATCGCAATCGTGCTACCGACACCGTTGAAATGGTAGCAATAGGTTTGACCGGCCGGTGTCACCATCGCCAGCAATCCATTGCCGTAAATATAGAAGCGGCTGATGTTGTTGCTGCTATCCGCTTCGGCCAGCAATCGTCCTGAGGCGTCGTAGATGTAGCGGGTTTCTGTACCTGACCGGACGGCTTTCAGCCGGTTGCCGCTGCCGTCATAATAGAACTGAGCCGCGTTTGTGCCAGCGATAGTTTTGAGCCTGTGCTCATAATCGAATGTATAGGTGTTGGCGCTACTGGTAGCAATCTGTCCTTCATCGTCATAAGTAAATGTTGTGGAACCGGCGGATGTCAACCGGTTGCTTTTTGCATTATAGGTATAGTCAATATTGCCATCACCTATTGCCGGAGCGTAAGGTTCGGTCTGCGCAATACGTTTGCGGTTGCCGTTGGCATCCAGTTCGACAAAGTTATAGCCGGCAATGGTGCCATTGACTCCCTGATTACTTATTGATGTCAAACGATTGGCATTGTCGTAATCATAGGTTGTCACCGTGCCGTTGAAATTTGTAAATGTGCGCAGTCGTCCGGCAACATCGTAATTTGAATATAGAGCTGTTTGATTGAGCCATT
>JQOA01000111.1 GCA_000753945.1 Smithella sp. D17
TTCATAACAAGGGCTACCGCGCAGGCGGCCTGAAAATTCGAGCTGATAACGCTAATAAAAACGGCGGCTGGTTTTTTTCTTTCCGCCGAAATTATCTGTCCGATGGTTTTACGGGTATCATCGGCCAGCATCACTCTCGCGGTTTGGTCTGCTCTGCATATCTGATTTGCAATATAATATGAACTGTACGGCTCTATCGCCATCTGCTCCAGCATGCCTTTTCTGAGCAGGTTCGGGTTGAATGTCAGAAATTCGGTGTAATTTCCTTCATTGCATGTTTCCAGTTTTTTTCCTGTCAAGAATTCAATGACATCCGTTACAGTAAAATTATCCGCGCCTATTTTCCCCATCAGGTCGACAGTTGAGGGATCGTACATGATGTAGTAGTTGTCGAACCCAATGTTTCCCTCAAGGGTTATGTCGGATGTTTTATTTGTCACGTTGATTATCTCTCAAGGTATTTTTACTTCGATCAGGCGTTAGTTAATGATCACTAGCGGACATCAACCGGTTTTAGCGGTCAATTTCTTGTTGAGTGTGCTGTTCTTTCTGATCAACGTCAGGGTGGCCGTAAATCACCACACGATTACGGCCCGATCTTTTAGCCTGGTACATTGCCTGATCAGCCGCCAGAATCAATGCTTCCGGACTGGCGTGTCCGCTGCCGGGCACCATGCTGGCCACTCCAAAACTGGCCGTCACATGGGTTGGGTCATTTTTCTTATACTTAATTACCACGTTCATAATTTTGTCACGCATCTGCTCGGCAATAATCCCGGCCTGTTCCGCAGAGGAGTCGGTGAGCACCAGCGCGAACTCCTCGCCGCCGTAACGAGCCGCCAAATCTCCCGGACGGCGCGCGTAATCTTTGAGCAATGAGGCCACAACACGCAGGCACTCGTCGCCGGCTTGATGACCATAGGTATCATTAAACACCTTGAAGTGATCGATATCAGCCATAATGAAACCGATTGGTTCGCGTTTACGCAGGGCGCGCTGCCATTCGATGGTCAGGATCCTGTCCAGGCTGCGGCGGTTGGCAATCTGGGTGAGGCCGTCGATAGCAGATAGATATTGCAATGTCAGATTCGATTCCTCGAGATTACGATTTTCAAGGGAAATCATGCGCGATTGCAGATAATTCTGACGCAAGCTGCGTTCTATCAGGAAAGTGCCCATCAGAGCACTGGCGGCAGAACCAATAAATACATAATTCGTGATGATCACAATGGCCAGTTTATTGCTCGCTGGACCGAAGACGATCAGTCCTGCATTTAGAGAGAGCCACATAATGATTGCGGAGATAACTCCCCCTTTGAATTGTATGCGCGACAGTACAAAAATTATCACCAACGCTACAGTGATAGCATTATAGTAGTAGTAATTGTAAGGTTCAATCGAATTCAGGGAGATTGCAATCAGTCCGGCTACTACACTTATGGCGAAGATGCAGGTAGATAGTTGCATATAACGTTCGCCGAATTTCTGCCTGAATTTTCCCCAGAAGCTGAGCAGCAACGGGCCCCACATGGGCACTCCCGCGACCATTCGTATAAACCACGTCCGTCCGGCCATTTCGGGCATCCAGATTAGATCTAGTATGCCGCAGGCCATGAAGGCAATCACTCCCATGATCCCCGCCACTTGCATGTGCAAGTAATAACGGCGTGCATAATCCTGCTGGAATTCGAGTTCCAGTTCCTCGTTGAAGCGCAGACGCCAGCCACTATCATTTAGTAACTGTTGTAAGGTATTTAGTTCGGCAGCTTTCATGATTGCATCCTCTCCGGAAAATGAGCCTCACCAATGGTAGCCTTGACCCGTCAGATACAAAAATAACTTTTTGGCGAGTCAGTATAAGGGCGACTTTCTTGTATGTCAAGACAATTTGACTAACAGAAGATACTGACTAACTATGATGTTTTACAGGTATGTTCCCATATTCAGCGCATTCATGTCCATAGGAAACCCGAGCTTTGTGTGAACCAATTCTCCTGTGCTGACCTTGAAAGGATGAAGAACCAAAGAAGAATCTTCCAGCGTAAAATTCAGTGAAGGCAACAACTCCGCGAGGTTTCTTTTAT
>JQOA01000112.1 GCA_000753945.1 Smithella sp. D17
AATTATGATTGGACGTGCCGGATCCATCGGGAATATTCTGCGCGGAAGTCAAGCGATCCAGCTCATCATAGCCGAACGTGCGGATATTATTACGCAGATTATCCGTTAAGGTCACCACATTGCCGTTTTTGTCAAAGACATAGTTCAAATCCTGCAGATCCGCGCTTCCAGCCATCGTGTGTATACGAGCCAACCTCAAATCTTGACCATACATGTAGTCCGTGCATGTGCCGTTAGCGTATTGGATCTGGCGCATACGGCCCTGGGCATCATAGTTCATCGAATTCACATAGTTCGTTGTGTTAGACGAGCTAAACACCTTGTCCAAGAAACCGGAATTGATGTCGTAAGAATACTCGACTACTTCAGCGTCGGGGTAGATCAATTTTGTCAAACGATCCCAGGCATCATATTCTCTTTGAAACTCATACGCGTGAGCATCAACAGTTTTGACAGACTTTATTTCCCGGCCAAGCTTGTCATAGAAGAATTCCGTCGTCCCGGAACCGTCGACGACTTTCGACAGGCGACCTATGCAGTTCTCCTTGGCTGCTTCATCGTAAATATATGTTACGAGCATCTGCCCATCAGCCTGTTTGCCGGTCAACCGGTTTAAATCATCGTAGCTGAATTCCAAAACCTGATTTTTTGCATCGACCTGTTTTATCAAATTCCCCAGAAGATCGTATTCGTATGTCCAGACCCCCATATCAGGGTCATCCATCCTTATCTTGCGCCCCGCAGAGTCATACCAAATCTGCGAAGCGTTCCCCTGGGCGTCTGTTACCTTAAGCAGGTTATCTTGAATATCATATTCATAAACTGTCTTAAATACCCCTCCCTGAGTGAATTCCGTGACCTCAATAATATTGCCGTAAACATCTTTCAGGGTCCCTTTCTTGTGGCCCATCGGATCAACGGTCTCAACATAAAGCGGTGCAACGTAAAAAATCTGACTTTCAGCATCTTTAGCCGTCCCCGGAAAATCTGATATCGTCTTCTTGATCCGGCCGCGGATATCGTATTCGTATTTTACATATGAAATCTGGGTCTCCGGCTCATCAACATAATGCGCCATTGATTCCTTCTCGATCCGGCCTTTGTCGTCGAAATAGGCTTCGGTTGAAACCTGACGGCTGTTCTCTCCATCCTCCCCGCTTGAAACCGTCTTGTATTTTCTAGCCAGGCCATCCACGTATTCCATTTTTTCAAGATTACCTTGCCGGGA
>JQOA01000113.1 GCA_000753945.1 Smithella sp. D17
GTTACATCAGTCGCTCGTGCGTATTGGCGAAAGTCCTGTCCTATTCTACTAGTTTTCAAGCCGTAATCAAGCCGGGGATTTTTCTCTTTTAAAAATAATGAATCGTGCTATTATATATTCAACCTATCGGAGAAAGCCAGCAAACGGTCGGTTGATGAACGATACAAATAATTTTAATCATAAGCAAATCAAGCGTGTTTCATTGATAGATTAAATAAAGAGGTGGTGAATTATGGGGGGAAGAGAGCAAGAAAAGGGGGAAGGACCGAGAAGGATTATGGTTAACTCTGATGAGGAAATAATAGAGGCTCTAAAAAAAATAAATGAAACTCTCAAAGTAAAAGAAAGAAGAACGATTATTTGTAACGAAGGAAAGGCAACAAGGAGAATGCCGGGTAAATAGCACTTAATTCAGGTCATCATTGGTGCACTTTGAACAGGGATTCACCCTTTGAAACAGTCACCCTTGAGGGGAAAGACCGAGGGAGTGTGAAATTCTTTTCCATTCACTCTTCACCCTTCACTTTTCCGTTTCTGCTTCGCGCTCAAAATCGCCGGGCTGGTTTATTTGTTTCTCGTAATATTTCGTTGCATTTCCGTAACAAGTGATAAAGGATTCAATAATCTTGTCATAAGGCAAATCAGCAAAGGAACCGTGATCGGCAATGTATTCCATGTGACGCCGGCCTTCCATATCAAAAGGATGAAAGATAGCATCGTTTATCCCGTCAAAATCCAGCGGTTTTACCTTGAATTTCTTGCACAAAGATAAATTGAATGTAGGCGTAGCCTTCAACCAGCGTCCATCGAGGAAAATATCGTTATAGCCGTGGTAAAAAAATATATCCGTTTGCATGATTTCTTTAAGCCTTTCCGTAGTAAGGTGATTGCGGACATTGGCAAAATGCAGCTTAGCGGGGATACCTTGCGCGCGTAAGGCGGCGGCCAGCGTTACAGCTTTGGTTACGCAAAAACCATAACCCTGACGCAAAATAGTACTGGCCTTAAAACCGTCGCGGGAAACATCGATCCGGTATGGATCATAATAAATACCATCCCGGACGGCATAGTAAAGCTTGACGGCTTTCTCACGGGGTGTTTTTGCTCCGGTGACAGCATTGAGCGCAAAAGCCTGAACCTCCGGCGCATTGCTGTCGATAAATTCTGTCGGTTTTAAATATTCTTCGTTCATAGTGCCTCTGCAAATTAAATGCTATGTTCCATGAATTCCATCGGCTGTCATTCCACCACTGTCATACCAGCGAAGAAGACTGAAGACAACAAGGGAAAAGATACGAATACTATTGTGAGAAAGTTAATACATATTTGCTATATCTTCCATGTCGTGACTGGCTATAGAATCTCCCTTGCCGCGCCCCTTACTTCGATTTTGGTTGCAAGAAAATAAGGGGAAGTGACGAGTTTTATGGCGAGCTCATTATTGAGCTGCACATCATTTGCATTCTCAATGGCAGGCAGATACCAATGATTGGAGAATCCGAGAATATCCTTTTTTGTGGGCATGACGTCAACTTTAATACCATCGACTACCCAGCGACATAACGGCGCATCTTCGCTAATATCATTTCTAAAACCCTTGCTTCGAAGATCTGCCTCAAGTCTGGAGTATTCCATCCTTGTAGCAATATCAATAATCACGTCCACATCCTTTGTCACCCGGACTTCCGGCATCGCGGGATCCGTAATGAATAAGCCCGTGGCGCAACCATCGACGAAAACTACTTTCTCCCTAAGACTGCCAAGCCGCCTGGCCACAGTAGTGATCAATTGGATATTCACATTTCTAGGATTGATCATGATGATTCCAATCGTGCTTTGAGTTCTTTGATGGCGATTTCTCTTTCACGGGTTCTTCCGTCGCGGATTGCATCGACCAAGGCCAATAATTCATAGAGTTTTCTATCTTTTAAAGCAGCCTTCGGAACAGACTTGTAAAGAGGCGAAAATTCATATCCACGGACAGTGCCTTCCGGATCAGGCCATACAGGAGGAGGTTCCGTTGGTTGAGAAATAACGTCTTTGAGAGGAGGCGCTGCATATGAGGTAGTTACGCCTCGGGTAAGGCTGCCATGATCTGGTGGAAAGGTATATCTAATACCGTTTTTAAAAGAATAAATATATCTTGGGCGCAATTATATTCGCTATTCGCGAATAGCGCAAGGCATTTTTTTACCTTAAGTACCCCGCCCTTGAGAGACTGCCCGGCCGTGAGCTTCGACAGCAACGCCCTGCGCAGGCCTGGGGAGGCCGGTATCCAATAGTTTTAACGATAAATAGGGCGCCTGACGTTCGCTATAATAATTAAATGTTATGTCCGTACGCAGTAACAATTGTTTATCTAACGGATTGATGGAGTTCCGTGCGGGGAATTGTCCGATTCACCCCGGTAGTTCAAGGGAGC
>JQOA01000114.1 GCA_000753945.1 Smithella sp. D17
CCCACCGGCAAAAAATATGGAGATTACACTCACGATGCCAGCAACCTTTGCGCATTGCCTGTTAGCAAGGAAGGCAATTGACGGAATTCAAAAAAAGATTAAAAAAAATGAACAACTCATAAGCTATGCACAAAAAATTGGAGAAAATAATCATTTTGTAGTTTTGGGATCCGCGAGTCCCGATTATCCCTACCTGACGAATATAATTACCACAGGCATTATTCCAATAAGTCATACATGGGCAAATAGGATGCATTATGAAAATACTAATTTGTTTATCAGGGAAGGATTGAGGCAACTCGTTTCCATAGATAAGAAAAAAGAATCATTTGCCATCAGGCTTTCTTGGCTTTGCGGTTATTTGAGTCATGTAATTGCTGATTCCTATCTTCATCCTGTAGTTAATGCGATAGTTGGCGGCCAGTATATGTTTACTCATGCCGAGCATGCTAAATGTGAGCTTATTCAGGATATTTATATTTTCAAAAAACTCACAGGCGAAGATATAGTAAACTCCAATGCACGAACAGGTAGTTTTGGATTTCTTAAAATTCTTGATCAGTGTTCCGACATTAAAGATGGCAATCGTATCCATCCGGAAATTCGCGATTATTGGAAGAAACTTTTGATAGCGGCTCATCCTAATGCAGTGGAGTATTTCAATGAAATCGATCCTGACGCATGGCATAGTAATTACAAGAGTCGTGTGAACTTCGTATCTAATCGCGATGCAATATTCAGACACCTCATAGAAACAACAGGCCGAGCGTATAAGGAGGAATCAAACATTACAGCAGAAGAACGCAATAAATATATCACAAATATAAATCTTCCTGATGGAACTATAGCCAATTACGATAAGACATTCAGCAAGACAGTCGATCTTATCGCTGCGACCTGGCAACAAATGTTTAAAGGTATTGAAAGTAATGATCCCGATGGTGCAGTTTCCCAATATGTTAAAGACTGGAATCTTGATACTGGCGTTGATGAAACTAAAATTGATTTATGGTCGTAGGAGGCATGTAGTGATGAATGTAAAATGCTTCATGTTAGTTCTCTTAGTTATAGTGACAGGTTGTGTACCTCATGCGATTAAAGATGAAATTAATAATGCCTCAATGGAAGCAAGTCTGAGTGATATCGATCAAAAGGTTAAGAGCTATTATTTGACAAAAGATATTCCCGATAATTTTGATGCAGCACAATATAAGACTGTTGTTGATGAGTTATGTTCTTCAAATTCTGTATGTAAATCTCAGATAAAAGAATTATTTGATACTTACAACGTTCAAGTCAGAAAAATAGATGATACTTTTTCAGTGATGCTTTGCGACGTAGATAAGTTGAAGAAAACAATGGAAGATTTTGGCTGTAATAGCATGTTAGTGGAAATTAAGAGTTGGAAAGAGAATGATAATGTGCCTTGTAAGTTTGAAGATAATTGGCAACAAATTCTGCAACAACATTGTGCGGAATAGGGTAATGACCTTTGATTCTCCATTTTTCACTAAAATAAATTTGTAATGGTAAGAAAAGGCTGGAAACTTATATTTCAACGGCCTGTTGCCCAAATAAGTTTTGCAAGGATTATAAAGAGCGGATATAAAAATAGCAACAAATTCTTGGAGAGAAACTGCCATGATGGGCTACCAACCTGATGCACAGCCGAAACTCTTTTATCATTCATTTAATCTTGATGATCGTATTCCAGCTATTTCCGTTTTAAGGAAGATTCGAAAAAACATTGATTTTGAATTTATCTATCAGGAGGTCAAAGACCTGACCCCTAATTATAGTCACATTTAATCAGGAGCATGCTATGATAGACGAAAAAACAAAACAACTGATCAAGCGCGTTATTAACGTATTTGAAACCGGAACCCCTGAGGGGAAATATGATGCTCTGGTGGTATATCCGGATGGAACAAACGGCAGCCGACAGATCACTTATGGCCGCAGCCAGACGACCGAACAGGGAAATCTGAAGAAGTTATTATCACTCTATGTACAAAACGGAGGAACTTTCAGCAACCAGTTGTCCCCGTATATCGATAAAATCGGGCAAAAACCTCTTGCCGATAATGATGTGTTTAAAAACCTTCTTGTTAAGGCGGCAAGAGAAGACGGGATAATGCGGAGTACCCAGGATCAGTTTTTTGATACTGCATATTATAATCCCGCAAGCAAATTTTTCGATCAAAACCAATTTATTCTTCCGCTTAGCATGCTGGTGATCTACGACAGCTATATCCATTCAGGAAGCATTCTCAGGTTATTGCGGAAACGTTTCGGAGAATATCCCCCGGCCAATGGCGGTGATGAGAAAAAATGGGTGACCTCCTATGTGGATATTCGTCATCAGTGGCTCAAATACCATACCAATCCCTTACTGAGGACGACTATCTACCGGACTCAATGCTTCAAAGACCAAATTGCGGCAGAGAACTGGTTGTTGGATAAATTGCCGATAACAGCCCACGGGGTTGAAGTTTCCTGATTTGCGGGGTAACCGAAAATATATTTTACGGCCATTTGAGCCACCCTGTCCCGTATCGTCGGGATACCCAACGGCCTTCTATCGCCGTTTGATTTGGGTATCATGACCCGCTTTACGGGGTCGGGTCGACAGGTCTTGCTCTTCAGTGCTTCTTCCAGCTCCGCCAGAATGGCGGTTGTCCCTTCTCCCGTCTCGATGGCCTCAAAGGTCTTTCCGTCTATTCCTCCCTTTGTTGGCTCTGACAAGATTATAGGCATGGCTGAGGATGTCCGCCCGATATATCTTGTCATACAAGGCGTAAAAACGATAGGCTTTCTCTTGCCTGGCCTTAGGTATAGCTTCCTCTTTTCAGTTTCACGAGGCTACTTGTAGGTTCACTTGCGTTACGGCCTGCTGCTTCGCCAATGGGAAACTTACGACCCCTTGTTACCAGGACGCCGCTCCCTTGAACTACCGGGGTGAATCGGACAATTCCCCGCACGGAACTGCAATCCGTTAGATAAACAATTGTTACTGCGTACGGACACCCTACTTAATCAATTAAGGGCTGTTCAAAAGCTTGTCCCGTACTTGATACGGGATGTCCAGATGCAAGGCCCCCGAGCCCTGAGGAATGAGGTGTATATGTGAATACTCCGCAATGACGAAGGGCGAGCGCAACGCAGCAGATGGGCTTTTTTCAACAGCCCTCTCAATGTTTCAGGGCGTATTTCTTGAGCTTGTACCGCAACATCCTTTCCGATATTCCTAAAATTTCGGCGGCTTTTGTCTGATTATCCTGCGTCTTTTCCATTGCCTCTATAATTAATTTCTTTTCTAAATTATCAACCGAATCGCGTAAAGCACCAGAGGCTTTCTTTTCGGAATCATCAACGGGTAGTATCGATTTGAATGGTAAATCCTCTGTCGTAATGTATTGATTGCGTGCGATTACTACTGCCCTTTCAATAATATTAACCAGTTCGCGAACGTTTCCCGGATAGTCGTATTTCAAAAGAACGTCACGTGCCTGTGCTGTTAGTCCCTGAATATTTTTCCCATTTTCAACGGCAAATTTATCAATAAAATGATTGATCAAAAGGCTTAAATCTTCTTTTCTTTCTCTCAATGGCGGCAGGGACATGGTCACAACTTTCAGACGGTAAAAGAGATCTTCGCGAAACGTTCCTTCTTTAACCTGCTCTTCCAAATCGCGATTGGTTGCGCTGATAATCCTGACATCAACCTGTAGATTAACATTGCTGCCCAGCCTTTGGAATTCACGCTCCTGCAAAAAACGCAAAAGTTTAACCTGTATGGTCGGAGTTAACTCTCCTATTTCGTCAAGAAAAAGCGTCCCGCCATCGGCTTCTTCAAATCTGCCAATACGGCGGGAAGACGCGCCGGTAAAAGAGCCTTTCTCGTGGCCGAATAATTCGCTCTCCAGTAAATTTTCATGCAGGGTCCCGCAATTGACGACAACTATTGATTTGTGCGCCCGGGGGCTCAATTGATGAATCAATCGTGCCAGTAATTCTTTCCCGGTTCCGCTTTCTCCCTGAATTAAAACGGATGCTTTGCTTGCGGCTACACGTCCCGCCAGATTAATCAGCTCAGCCATGCGCTGGCTCTTGAAGATAATTTTATCTGCGGTAATGCCGCGTTTGCTTAAATCTTCCTTTAAAAGCTTGTTTTCCTGAATCAGCTGTCTTCTTTCCGCTATCCTGTTGACCAGAATTATTAACTCATCCAGCTCGACAGGTTTTGTTATGTAATCAATTGCGCCTGCTTTCAGGGCTTCAACCGCCGTTTCGATTGTTCCGTAAGCGGTGATGATAATCACGTCTATTTCCGGATTGATGTGTTTTACTTCTTTGAGAACCTGTAGACCGTCCATTCCGGGCATCTTGTAGTCCAGAAGAATTAAATCAAAGTGACCGCCCCGGACTGTTTTAAGCGCTTTTTCTCCTTCTTCCGCTTCCATCACGGTATGGCCTTCGGAACGCAGAAAATCGCGCAGCATTTCTCTTTGGGATTGACCGTCATCGACAACAAGAATACTCAGCTTTTGCATGAATTTTTAGTCCTTATCTTTTGAGGGTGTTTCATTAAATCTTTCGCGAGGCAAAATAACTTCAAATATGGTTCCTTTACCTTTTCTGCTGATTACCTGTATATCTCCTCCATGACCGCGGATGATTTCAAAAGCCAAAGGTATACCTAATCCCACGCCCTTTTCTTTAGTTGTATATTCAGGACTGAAAATCTTTTCGATTTCTTCCGCTGTCATGCCGCAGCCGGTATCGGAAATTCTGGTGATAATATAATTCTTTCCATGCTTATCCACTGTAATGGTAATTCTACCTTCTGCCTCTGTTATCGATTCCATGGCATTTTTGATCAAGTTAAGAAATGCCTGCTGAAGCTTATTGACATCCATGGAAATCAAAGCCGGATTTTCCCGCCATGTTGTTTCAATGGTAATACCGCGGGTTGATGCTTCTTCGCGGATGAGGTTGACAATTTTTTGCAGCACTTCCGTGATGGAGAATTTAGAGAAATCCAGCCGGCGGCTTTTGGAAAAGGTCAGGAACTCTTCAATTGTTGAGTTGAGACGCTTGATTTCGTCTTTGATAACTCCGGAAAGATTTTGAAAATCAGCCTCCTTTTGGGGATCGGAAGGAACAAAATCACGTTTGAGCCTTTGCGCCGCTATGCTGATCGCGTTTAAAGGATTGCGAATTTCATGTGCCACTCCGGCGGCTAGTTGTCCCAAAGAAGAAAGCCTTTCCGCTTTTTCCAGATGTCTCTCCATTTCAACAATGCCGGCCAGATGCCGGTTCTGATCATGATAAAGCAGCCACATGGACAGTAGCGCGATTACGACAATCAAAAACATGAAAACGAAAATATGCTGACGGTTTTCGGCAATACTTTTATCCATAGAACTGCGGTTGATCCCGATTCTCACGATACCCACAATTTTTTTATCCACAAATAATGGCGCTACTACATCCAGGATTTTATGGTCATCAAAATTAACTTTCCTGCTGGCGATTTTTGCCCTGCCTGCTAAAATTTCTTCAAGTTTTAAATCGTTTTTACTTAAGCTTGGGGCAAACTGACCGGCGCTGCTGAGGAGTTTGGTTTGATCGTTGATAATTTGCATGTAGACAATGCCGTGGCCTTCACCTATTTTGTTCATGCCTTTTTCACCGGCGACTTTCAAACTCCAGTAAATTAGTCCGGCTTTATCCAGATTGATTACCACGGTACCACTGTTATCCTTGCGCCTTAAACCGACAAAACCTATTTTATGTTTTTCTCGTATTTTCTCTAATAGTTCCAAAGTCGTTAATTTTTTGCCATTCTTTACAAGATCGCCTGGATTCAACAAGTCTGTTTGTAAGGCGCCGCTTTGATGAACGGCATTGCCCTGAGCATTTAATAAACCGATGTAGAAAAAATTATTGTCAACAGCAAATTTATGCAGATAATCGTTGTTTATTTTGCCTTTTTTCCATTGATCATCAAGGGTTAAAGCCATTTTTGTTATTGCTTCGATTACCCATTTTTTGGAATAAGAAGCCTCGTCCTGGCTGGCATTTTTTATACTGGAAGCTTTTTTTTCAGGCGTGGCAATTATACTTTTTAAATTTTCTTCAGTTAAACGCTGCAGCACGCCAATAGTGCTCAGAGCCTGATCTTGCATAAATGCTATGAGATTGTTTTCACTTCGTCTGATTTCCAGAAATCCTGTAGTCAGAATCAAGACTACAAAAATAGCGCTGACAATAGCTACAGCTAAAGGCTGGAGAAAAGGATCATTGTAATTGTGAGCTTTGCGGCGAACAATCAAATCTTTTTTTCTAAAAAAAATCATTTTTACCCTGATAATCTTATTTTGTTAGTCACTTTAAGCTATTTAAGGAAAAAGTCAACGGCTAATCCCCCAATCCCCGACATTTTTGTCGAAAAAGTGGTGAACACTGCGATTTGCAATTAAATATTTGAATTTATTATGTTATTTAAAATAAGTAGGTATGTTTTCCGACATTTATTGCCGCCAACATAAAATGGTTATTCGTTACGATTGGCAATTTAATAAATTATTTATCAATAACATTAAGTGTTTGCTATGATAATGCCATTTATGGTACGATAAATGCTTTAAGTAATGGCAAGTTAGTTTATTGT
>JQOA01000115.1 GCA_000753945.1 Smithella sp. D17
TTCAGATATTTATCAATTTTATAAGCAAGAATTGCTTCTTTTATTTTACGTGTGTATTTTTTTTCAGGCGACAGGTACATCATTTTTGCCACTTGCTGTGTAATAGTACTACCGCCCTGTACAATGTGCCCTGCTCCGACATTTTTCAGCATTGCGCGAAAAATGCTTTGTATGTCCAGACCTGTATGCTGATAGAAGCGGGAGTCTTCCGAGGCAACAAAAGCATGACGGACTATCTTTGGAATTTCGGCGATCTTGACAACCTTTCGGTCTTCCAGAAAAAATTCATCAATGAGTTCATTGTTGTCATCATAAACACGGGAGGCTATACTGGGACGATAATCCTTGAGTGCATCAATACCCGGCAAATCCAGAGTTAAGGCATAGTAAGTGGCAGTTCCGCCAACTGTAACAAACAGGACAACAAGTATTATACCCAGAAAAAGATTAAAAAGTGTGGAAAGTTTTTTAACTTCTCCATTATTTTTATACTTTGATTTTTTACGGGACACCGGCATAATTTTTACCAATTATTTTTCATTAGCTTCAACATTTACTTTTTTCTTTTCGGCAAATTTCACCACAAATATACTTACTTCATAAAGAAACATCAAGGGGATGGCCATTAACACCTGGCTTAAAGCATCAGGTGACGGGGTCAAAATCGCCGCAACGACAAAAATGACTAAAATGGCATACCTTCTTTGTTTGGAAAGCATTTTAGCATTTACTATCCCCAGTTTCGCCAGAAAGAACATAAATATTGGTAATTCAAAAGACACGCCGAATCCCAATAAGAATGTTACGAAAAGCGACAGATAATCTTTAAAAGAAAGCATCGCCTGTAAATATTGATTGTTAAAACTGACAAAAAATTTAAAGGCCGGGGGCAGAGCGACAAAATATCCGAATAAAACGCCTGTAATAAAAAGAAGAGATGAAGAAATTACAAAAGGAACAACATATTTTCTTTCCTTGGGCAATAATCCCGGCACAATAAATTTCCATATCTGATAAAGAATAAAAGGGCTGGTAATTATCAGCGAAGCAAAAAAAGCTACTTTCATGTAAGTAAAGAAAGCTTCCGTCAAACCGGTATATACCAGATAACTATTCTTAGGCAGAACCTGGGTAAGTGGTCTGGTAACTATATCGAAAATCCAGTCCTTATAATAATAACAAACGCCGAAACCGATGCCGAGAGCAATTAAAGAATTGGTAAGCCTTTTGCGCAGTTCCACCAAATGTTCGGTCAAAGACATTTTGTGTTCTTCGTTAGTTTCGGTGATCTCCGTGGTTTCCGTTTTTTCCATCGTTTGAGGTTTTGCCTGTCTTCAGCTTTAAAATGAAAGGGGATTATTTTAAAATTTATTGTTTGGGGGAATCTTTATCAGATGAATCGTTCTTTGTTTCTTCTGTATCAGGCTTCTTCATTAAAAGAGAATCCTTCCAACCATCATCGTTTTTTGGTTTTTCATCTTCCTTCAAGGCGTCTTTTAGATCTTCGGTGACACCTTCCGTTGCTTTTTTAAATTCGCTGAAACCTTTGCCCAACGTTTTAGCCAAATCAGGCAGTTTTCTCGGACCGACAATCAACAAAGCGATTACCGCAATAATTATAAGTTCCTGCATTCCTATGCCAAACATTGATAATTAATTCCTCCGTAATAATTGAGATATACCTATATATTGATTCCTGTTTTTGTCAATGTTTTTTGCGAACATGACAAGATTACTATTGACATAAAAGATTTATTTTAGTAGCAGGATAATTACTTTAAGATTATATATTTAAAAAGTAAACTGTTTTCCTAAAAAGTCAATTTGTCAAACTTAGAATGAAATGAAAGGAGAGTATTATGAAAAAAATTGGAATATTAGCGGTTATAATAATGTTAATGGCTATCGTCACGGCAGCACAGGCAGAAGTCAGGGCCGGTGGGTTACCCCCCATTGATGTAAATGACAGCATTAAGGACTGTAATTGTCGTTTGTTTCCGGAATGCTGTGCTCAGCCAGTAGCCGCACCAGTTCCTGCTCCAAAACCAACTCCAGTTCCTGCGCCAGAACCAACTCCAGTTCCTGCGCCAGTGAAGGAAAAAGTAACCATAACCCTTAATGTGCAATTCGATACAAACAAAGCAGTCATCAAGGAAAAATATAATGACGACATTAAGAAAATGGCAGATTTCATGAAAGAGTTTCCAGATACAACCGCTGAAATTGGAGGTCATACTGACAATATTGCCAGTGCCGCCTACAATCAGAAATTATCAGAAAAACGCGCTAACAGCGTTCGTCAATATCTTATCGATAAATTCGGAATTGACGGATCACGCTTGACCGCTGTCGGTTATGGACTGACTAAACCGGCTGCCGGCAATGACACAGAGGAAGGACGACAGCAGAACCGCAGAGTTGAAGCTGTCATCAAAACAGTAAAAAATTAATTTAATTGTATTAAATTCAAAATCTTGAGGCTCCATAATCGTTACATGTTTATGGAGCATTTTTATTGAAACATCTTCGGAAACAGGCCATCGGAAATATTTTGCTCTTTAAAGTCATTTATGATAGACGAGCTATAATCTGAATTGGTAGTTTGAAAGAAGGTACACTTGCCCAGAAAAACAGGTATTGTCAAAGACACCAGATACTTGCAGCATTCGGCAGGATTTGCCCATCCCGAAAGTCCGGAAAGGCTGGCCGCAATTTATGAAATGCTGGAAAATCCTTTGATGGATTGGAAATTCACTCACATAGAACCGCGTGAGGCCACCCACAAAGAGATTGAAATGATCCATTCACCTTCTTATGTCCAATTTATTGCCAGTACCGCGGGACAACGCAGTGTATATCTCGATCCCGACACGGCCACCTCGCCCGAAACTTATGAAATTGCGAAGCTGGCAGTTGGCGGTGTTTGTAATGCCATCGATAGCGTCATTAAGGGTACAGTAGATAACGCTTTTGCTTTTGTACGTCCGCCGGGGCATCATGCGGAAAAAGATACCGCCGCCGGCTTTTGTGTATTCAACAATATTGCCATCGGAGCAATGCATGCTATATCGAAATACGGCATGAAAAAAATATTGATTGTGGACTGGGATTTGCACCATGGCAACGGCACCCAGCATAGCTTTTACAAAGATCCGCGGGTTTTATACTTTTCCACTCACCAATATCCTTATTATCCGGGAACGGGAAGTTTGCAGGAATTCGGCCAGGGAGAGGGAGAAGGTTACACTGTCAACGTCCCTTTACGGGAAGGCGCGGGTGACGTCGCCTTCGTAAAAATATACCGTAATATCTTACAGCCGCTGGCACTGGAATTCAAACCGGAACTGATTTTGTTGTCCGCCGGTTTCGATACTCATTTTCAAGACCCGTTGGGTGGAATGCGCGTGACACCGGAAGGATTCGCAGCCATGGCGCGCATATTACTCAATATTGCCGAAACATGTTGCAAGGGGCGCTTTGTGGCCGTGCTGGAAGGCGGTTATCACGTCGTTGGATTAACCAGATCGGTAAAGGCTGTCTTGGAAGAGATGCTTGATGAAACACATATTTCAGAAGAGAGGCTCTCTCATCTTGAAAAAGATGTCGATGAAGAAACCGAACAATTAATTAATAAAGTCATTTCCCGGATTCGCCCCTACTGGAAAGTGTTCTAAGGAGATTATGTTTTGAAAATAAGTTCCCGGGAAGTTGAATATGTGGCGCATCTGGCACGACTGGAAGTAACGGAAAAGGAAACTGAAAAATTTACCGCCCAGCTCAATGATATTCTACTCTATATAGATAAGCTAAATGAATTGGATACGAAAGGCGTGGCACCAATGAGCCATGCTATTGCTGTAACTAACGCTTTTCGCGAAGATAAAATATTGGATTCTATCGGCACAGAAAATTCATTGACCAACGCGCCGGATGCGCGGGGTGAATTCTTCCGGGTGCCCAAAGTCATCGATTGAGGAAACTATGGAGTTAAATCAGTTAACCATTCACGGATTGCAGGAAAAAATCAAAAACGGCGACGTGTCGGCAACACAGATTACCGAGTCTGTTTTTTCACGAATTGACGCCGTGGAAGAACGAGTGCATTCCTACATCCGTTTGATAAAAGATGAAGCTCTTGCCGCCGCGGCAAAAGCCGATGAGAACATTAAAAAAGGCGACATCAAACCATTAACCGGAATTCCTGTTGCGTTGAAAGATATTGTCTGCACTAAAGGCATCATCACGACATGCGGTTCGCACATATTGCATAATTTTGTGCCGCCTTATAATGCGACCGTCGTGGAAAAACTTAAGGACGCCGGAGCAGTATTTGTCGGCAAAACCAACATGGATGAATTTGCCATGGGCTCTTCAACGGAAACTTCGTATTTCGGACCTACCCGCAATCCCTGGGATCTGGAAAGAATTCCCGGCGGCTCCAGCGGCGGCTCCGCTACGGCGGTTGCCGCAGATGAATGCATCACTTCCATCGGTTCCGACACCGGCGGTTCTATCCGCCAACCGGCGGCGCTTTGCGGCGTTATCGGAATGAAACCGACGTACGGACGCGTTTCGCGCTTCGGCCTTATCGCGTTCGCGTCATCGCTGGATCAAATCGGTCCTTTCACCAAAGACGTGGAAGACTGCGCTATTATGATGAATGTTCTGGCCGGTTATGATCCGAAAGAATCAACTTCGGTGCCCGCGGAAGTTCCCGATTACCGGCAGTTTGCCGGACGCGATATCAAAGGCTGGAAAATAGGAATACCCAAAGAATACATCGTGGACGGCATTGATCCGGAAGTGAGTGCCGCCATTAAAAAAGCGATCACGGTAATCGAACAAAGCGGCGGACAATGCGTGGAAATAACTCTTCCGCACACGCAATACTGCGTGGCCGTTTATTATATTATCGCCCCGGCCGAAGCCAGCTCCAATCTGGCGCGCTACGACGGCGTCAAATACGGTTTCCGGGCATCCGATGTCCGCGATCTTTTGGACATGTACAAAAAATCGCGCATGCAGGGATTCGGCGCGGAAGTAAAAAGAAGAATCATGATCGGCACCTATGCTTTATCCGCCGGTTATTACGATGCCTATTATAAAAAAGCTTCTCAGACGCGGGCGTTGATCAAGCGGGACTTCGAAGAGGCCTTTAAGATTTGTGATGTAATCCTGACGCCCACCACACCGACACCGGCTTTTAAAATCGGCGAAAAAACCGACAATCCATTGCAGATGTACCTTTCCGATATTTTCACCATATCAACAAATCTGGCGGGAATCCCCGGAATTTCGGTTCCCTGCGGATTTACGTCAGGCGGCTTGCCAATAGGAGTGCAGTTTTTGGCCGGCCATTTTGAGGAAGGAAAGTTAATCCAAATTGCCTCTGCGTACGAGAAAAACGCTAAGATTGAAAAGAGGAGGCCTGCGCTATAGTGGAGAGGTCAAGATGAAAAGAAAATTGTTTCTATCCATTCTTATCGTTTTCTTCACAGTATCATTTATGTCATCTCCATCAATCTGCTTCTCAGAACCAGACAGTAAAGTATGGGAGTCTTTTCAACCACGTTTTTATTACAATAAAACAAATCTACTTAAATCATCTAACATTATATCAGTCTGGATTTATGTTATTATAAATGATGATGTTTTAAGAGACATAAGGAATGGTAAAATTAAAAAGAATAATTTAAATATGTCCAGAAAATATCAATACTATGACCACATTGTTTGTTTGTATAAAATTGATTGTAAAAATAAACTGATAAAGATTGAAGAGTTCACAGATTATGACGATCAGGGGAATATTTTAGATCAACAAAAAAGTAACAATAGTAACTGGACAAGTATTATACCCAATGGTGAAATGGAAGATTTATACAGCAAACTTTGTCTAACTCCGAATAAACTATTAGAAAAGATAATGGAAATTATATAGTTCAAGTATGGACCAAAATCGTTTTATCTGAAAACGTAGAAAGGAAATAATTCAAAAAAGGATAGAACTTGGAATTTCAACTAAAGGAGATGACAAACTATCAGAGGAATGGGGGGTTATCTGAAATAGACTGTAAGAAAAAGACAGAGAGAATATTATCTGTAACCCTGTATGATACTGATGGTAATGTTTTATTTTCCAGGAATTACGATAAAAGAGAATGGAGTTATGTAATTCCTGATTCACGTGGGGATATCCTTCTAAAAAAAGTTTGTAAATAACTGATTCAAACTATGGGGTGACATGATAAATTATCTAAAGGATGTTGAACCTAATGAGAGATGTGTCTGTGTTTTCATAACACAAATACTATTCTTGAATAATCTTACTCTCTCAAATGTTGGTATTTCTGAAAGTGGTATCTGGAAACTGAATATGACAAGGATGATAGGGGTTACAAAAGTAGTGGTCTATTACCGACATGATAATATAAATGAAATAATTGTAGGAGACTACTTGGGAACCCGTGATTCAAAAATTCAGGGTCGTCATTACATAAAATTTAAAATCATTCGTAGATGTCAAACACTGAATAACTGGAAAGATTTTTGTAACACAGGTTCAAATCCGGTGAGATACACTTGATTTTTTAGATTTCGAGAAAATATTGGCGAAGGGTCAAGCCTACTCTTGACTCATGTTGGGAAAAGTAGCAGGAAGAAAAATGAAAAATGCACCTAATATTTATATTGTGGCAGGACCGAATGGCGTCGGGAAAACCACGTTCATGGAGGAATTTTTGCCCAATTATGCGGACTGCCTTCATTTCGTTAATGCTGATTTGATTGCGGCAGGGCTTTCGCC
>JQOA01000116.1 GCA_000753945.1 Smithella sp. D17
TGAGCGCGCAGGGTCGCTCATATCCTGTAATCGTTCGTAGCCCACCTTTGCCAGCCATAATTTTATCGGTTCAGCCTTGGGGCCGGGAACAGACTGAATAAGCCGTAACAAGATTTCCGGATCAGCAACATCAGTCAAGTATTTTTTCCCGTCGGCGGCTTCCAGTTTCAGTTGGTGACAATTTGTCACCGACTCACTTCCTTCCTTTTTCAGCCGTTCTTTGAACTTATTCCAGTATTTTCTGGCTGTATTAAAATCAGATTGCTGTATCAGTACAGCGATAATATCCACTACAGAGAAATACCAGGTTTCTGTCTGCTCGTCGTAATGACGACGGATTTTATAGTTTTCAAAAACGGTTAATGAATTCTTTTCCATAATTATTCACTTTCCTCATGAAGATCATAGGCTACAGTTCCCGCCTTGAGTGCCGCCACAACGGCGGGATCTTTGGCGATTGCTTTTCCAATCAAACGTTTCCCCGCCGCCGGTGTCAAAACAAATTGTTTCATAATAGCTCTCCATTTTATTTCTTGTTTATATTATAGCCACTCCAGATTTGTATCTGTTAAGTGCACGTTTTAAATTCCGGTGGTTCCATAATTGTAATATTGTTTCGTTTCAAATATTCGGGGAAACCGTAAAGACGCTGGCCTCTGTATTCCATCACTACGGCATCGGCAGGGCAATTATTCAGACATCCGAAACAGGCCAGACACTTGTCTCTGTCAACAGCTTGTTTAAAAGGATTGATGGCTTTGGTCGGGCATTTTCTAACACATGTTCCACAACCGATACATTTTGAGGCGTCCACCGTATGTTTATTCATTGCTTTCTTGTTTAGCCAGATAAGAGGCAAAGCCCGTAAACCTTCTCTCAAAGCAATTTCATAGCTAATGGAAATTGTCTCACCCCGGGAAATTCTTGTCAGAGTGTCTGCCGTAAAACGGCGTATCTGATCAAATGTTGCTGCGTTGGGCAGGTGCTGTCCGGATTTTTGATTGGCACTGTCCCATTTTGGTGTGGGATAAGAGGGAATATTTCGAAACGCATCCCTTCCTACAGGTACTCCGCCTTTGCTCGCCAGGATTTTGAGAATGTGACAGGAGGCGTTGTGCTGATTGCCTTCGGGACCACCGAAGGAAACGAACGCGGCAACCGGTGTTCCCTTGATGGATGGAATTTTTCCCAGCCAATCGATGACATTGTCAGGCGTGTCGTAATAAAACACAGGACTGCCAACGATGATAAAATCATAATCCGGCAGGATTTTTTTATCTGTTTCCTGAAATTCGAGTTCATCGACGGCGATATTTTTACTCTTCAAGATACAGCCGACAAGCCGAGCGTATCTTTGAGTATTGCCTGTTTGGCTGTACCACAAAATCAGGACTTTTTTCGGAGAATGTGTTTTTAAATCGGGACAGGCAGCGATGCTTTGCCGTGTCAGAGAAACCGGGAGGCACAAGGCTGTGCCGATGATGGCGCTTTTTTTGATGAAGTCTCGCCGAGTATCCATACAATCTCCTTCTGTAACATTTTCCTCGTAAAAGAAATAATACAACAAAATTTTATGTCCGGCGCACGTTACGTTTATACCAGCGCCGGCCCAACAAGCGTTGATGATGCCATGCAAAAGCAGGCAGGAACCCTTGATTGCGCAGCCTCCGTGCGGCCATAGTGCGCATAAATTCCCAACAGACGGCCGCGCCAATATGTGTGTTGTCATAGGTCCCGATAATGCCGCTATCATTCGAATCACCGCCTTCATAGAAATAATTTCCCCACATCGCAGGAAGATCTTTGTCGTGCCGGCCCAGAAGAGAGCCGTTAGCATAACACTGGTAGCGATTGCGTACACTGCCATCGGAAAGCCTGCACAAAAATGATCCTTCAGCTCACAGCAACAAAATCGTTATGCATTAAATATAATCTTGCTGACATCATAAATCTTGCCGTCTTTGATGACGGCTTGCGGATTACGACAAGCTTTGATGTTTTCCAAAGGGTTTTCTTTCAGTACCACCAGATCAGCGTATTTTCCTTTATCCACCGATCCGATTTTGTCGGCCATTCCGATAATCTTTGCGTTGTTGATGGTGGCGCACTGCAAGGCTTCCAGACAAGAAAATCCGATGCGGCCCAGCATTTCCATTTCGCGCCATAAACTTCCATGATATGAAAAAGGAACTCCGGAGTCCGTACCGCAGCCAATGGCAAGGCCCGCGTCTTTCATCGCCATCAAATTTCGTGGTCCGACAAGAAGGATATTGAAATAAATTTCAGGATTGGCCATATACCTGCCTTTGGCGTATAATTTTTCACAGCCGTATTGGCGATAGTTTTTCAGATGAACTATATTGCTTTCATGAATGGATGTTTCCGTATAATCTCCCAATGAAGAATTTATGTATTCGCGCCGGATGGTCATTTCTCTATCAATGAAATCGTTGCGGTATTTTTGAGGCAATTCATCGTAGGCTTCCGGCGCGGCCAGCATTTGCGCGATGATCATGGTTGGAACAATGGCGATCTTCTTTTTAGCCATTGCGGTTATTTCTTTCTCCGTCAGCACCGCGTCAGCAATGGAATGTTCCATCGAACTGATGCCGTATTGCAGAGCACGGTCAAACCCGAATTTGGTATGAATGTGTCCAGCCGTGGCCAGATTATTTTTCTGCGCGTAGTCAAATATCGATTTTAGATGTTCATCCGCATATACAGGAATATCACCTTTCCCGCACAGCACGGACTTTTTGTCCATGGTGAGTTTGATAAACGATGCACCGAAGGCGGAGTTTTTCCGCATCTTTTCTTCGAGATCCTTTGTATTCTTGAACCATAAATTGGTGTCACCGGCAAACGCAATCACCACCGGGGAAAAAATGCTGACGTCTGAAGGATCAATATCGGGGTGCCCGCCATAAATATTGGTGAATGAATTGCAGTACACAATCCGCGGACCGATGAGATCACCTTTTTCTATTTGCGATATAAAGTCATGCAGTAATTTAGGCATTGCGCCCATGTCGCGGATAGTCGTCACGCCATGCTTGATCTGCTGGATGTAATTTCTTTTCTGTTGATTCATAATTGTCAAAATTCCCAAAGGATTGAGCTCCGATTCTCCGGGCAGGGTCGCATGGCAATGCGCGTCAATCAATCCGGGGATGACGAACTGATTTCTCAAATCTATAATCATATCGCCTTCCCTTGCAGAGGGGATTTCATTGGCAATAGTTTCAATGAGACCATTCCGTATGGCAAGAGTTTGGTCACGACGGATGCCGCCCAGGACAACATCAAGAACATCGCTATGGATGAGATAAAGCGCTTTACCCTCGATGGTGCCTGCCGGTTGATATTTGGGAAGGGACGAGCAACCGGTGATATTCGGCATTCCCAGAAAAAAGACGGATGCCGCCGCTGTCTGCATCAGTTGCCTTCTGGTCATTTCAAAAGAAATATTTCCCATGAATAATGCCTCCCCTTTAATATTTTAAAATCGTCGGGATAATTATGTCGAAAGAGCCGGATATTGCAAGAATATATTTATTGTTGGAAAACGAGGGGCGTGCTCAATTTGTTCTAAATTGATGGATTTGGCTATTCCTCACATCGGAAGTATTTACCGCAATCGATTGCAGGCCTGGGATCTGCAGGTAAATAATTATTAATATAATTTTCTCAATAATTATGATAATCAAAAAACAAATAAAAATACAAACGGAGATTTTATGCGCAAGATTATTGTTTTCATCTTTTGTGTTTTAATTTTTCTTTGTTCATGCTCGGAAACGGACAAATCGGCGGAAGACTGGATTAGCAGAGCGCGTCTGTTATGGGACGGGAAACAATATACAGAGCCGAATAAGGCAATTGAATACTTGAATAACGCTATTAAACTGCAGCCTAATAATGCCGAGACTTACAACCAGCGAGGGGTTGCTTACAAAAATCTTGGCCAGAATCAGCGAGCAATTGAGGACTATAATGAAGCTATCCGTCTCAAACCGGATAATGTTTTGGCCTACTACAACAGGGGAACTGTTTACAACAATATTGGTCAATATCAAAATGCCATAGAGGACTATAATAAAGTTCTCCGTCTGGACCAAAATTCAATAATCGCGTACAACAGCAGAGGGATTAATTACAGCAGCCTTCACCAATATCAACGTGCCATAGAAGACTATAATAAAGCCATTCATTTGCAACCGAATTACGCTGATGCCTACAACAACAGGGGTCTTGCTTATTTAAAACAGGACAATGACAAATCGGGTTGCCGTGATTTACAAAAGGCTTGCAAATTAGGAGTTTGCAAAGCGCTGGAATTGGCTAAAAACAAGGGATTATGCCGTTGATGAATTTTTGCTTTGTTCTTGTAAATTGCCATCTTTTTTAAGCGTATAGCCTGATACTATTAACAAAAAAGTAATTTTCCCTAATATCAAACAATTAATTATCTAAATTTTTTATTGACAAGTTTGTTTTGGTGATGTAATTACTATCAAAATGATAGTAATAGTAGTGATTACGTCAGAGGAGCGATATGAAACTTTCCACAAGAACGCGTTATGGAGTCAGATTGATGGTGGCACTGGCTCTTAATTATGGGCAAAATCCTGTATTTCTTAAAAATATTGCCAAAGATGAGAATATTTCCGAGAAATACCTGAGTTTGATCATCATACCTTTGCGGAGAATAGGCTTGGTGAATTCCATCCGAGGTGCACATGGAGGATACAACCTTGCAAAAGAACCGTCACAAATTACCATGAAGGAGATTGTAGATGTTTTAGAAGGAGATTGCTCTCTTGTTGACTGTGTCAATAATCCTTCCACCTGTCCGAGAGTGCCAATCTGCGCTACCCATGACATCTGGGCGATGATCGGCGGGAAAATTTCCAAAACCTTAAGTTTGATTACCCTGGATATGCTGGTCAAAATGAATCAGGAGAAAGCCGGTAATGCAATGATGCATAATATCTAATATCAATGTATTTTATCTGGCTAACTTTATTGTTGAAACTCCAATTCCGAAAGCGAAGCGTAGCGGAATTGGTAAGTTGAACAATCCCGCGAAGCGGAGGGTTTAATACCCCATAGCTTGCTGCGGAATCTGTTTCCAAAGCTTGCTTTGGGTTCATACCCGTGATTGGCGGCATTGTTGGTAATATATGTAAGATTTATAGAGGTGAAATGAGTAAAAAAGTCATGGTAGCCATGAGTGGCGGCGTCGATTCATCTGTCGCTGCCCTGATGCTCACAAATGAAGGTTATGATGTCTCCGGTGTAACCATGTGTTTGGGTATTGAGGCGGAAGAAGATAGCGCGAAATGCTGCGGAGCCGCCGCTGTTGATGACGCAAAAAGAGTATGTGACCGGCTCAAAATTCCTCATTATGTTTTTGATTATGCTCTTGAGCTCGAAGATAAGGTCATTGCCAATTTCATCAGCGAATATCAGAAAGGAAGGACACCAAACCCCTGCGTCGAATGCAACCGTTACCTGAAATTCGGGAGTCTTCTGAAAAAGGCGAAAGTGCTCGGGTTTGATTTTCTGGCGACGGGTCATTATGCGTCCATCGAACGAAACGAAGATGGCTATTGTCTAAAGAGGCCGAAGGACAGAAAAAAAGATCAGACATATTTTCTCTGGACCATGCCCTATGAAGGATTGGAAAACGTACTTTTCCCACTCGCTTCTCTGACCAAGGAGGCAGTAAGGGAGGTAGCAAAGAAAGCGTTCCTGCCTGTTGCGGAAAAACAGGAGAGTCAGGATATTTGTTTTGTAACACAAAAGAATTATCAGGAGTTTCTCTTGGGAAGGGTGCAGAAAATAGAACCGGGTCCGATTGTCGATATGCAGGGAAAGATTCTGGGCAGGCATCGGGGTATTATATTTCATACTATCGGACAGCGGGGAGGCTTGGGTATCAGTCATGCAACACCGTTGTATGTTGTCTCCATTGATCCCGACAAAAACCGTATTGTTGTCGGTGAAAAAAAAGACTTAATGGCTAAGGGGCTTTTAGCCTGCAATGTGAACATGCTGGCTAAATCGTGGCCCGGGCAAGTTTATGCCAAGATCAGATACCGGAAAAAAGAGGCGCTCTGTAATGTAACGGTCGAAAAAAACAGGTTAAAAGCAATATTTGCTGAAGAGCAGGAAGCTATCACTCCCGGCCAGTCGGTGGTTTTTTATGAAAATGACCGCATACTGGGAGGTGGGGTACGAACGATTACAGGATATGAGCGACCCTGCGCGCTCA
>JQOA01000117.1:0-4081 GCA_000753945.1 Smithella sp. D17
TCATCTTCTGAGTCTGTGACGTCGAAATTGCTCTGGTTAACATAAATATATTTCAAAAAATTAATTTGTACTAAGAAGATTTTAATGTTGGACGAGGAAATGTCTGTTAGTAATAATCAAAAAATCAGGGTTGTCATTACCGGAGTGGGGCTTACCGCGCCTAATGCCAATAATCTGAAAGAGTTTCGGGATGCTCTGCTGACTCAGAAATCAGGAATTACTCAAATGGAAGTTCGTTATATGGGTAAGGTCGCGGTAGGCAAGTGTAGTTTTGATGAACATCTTTATCAAAAGAAAAAAATGCGCAGGCGGGGAACCCGGGCAGGTTCGATTTCAATTTATTGTGCCAATGAGGCATTAAAGGACAGCGGGTTGTCGCTGGATTCATTGGTTAAAGACAGAACAGGAATCTATCTGGGAATTACCGAACACGGCAATGTGGAAACGGAAAACGAAATATATGAACTTCATGAAAACAAACTTGATGCCGGTTTGTGGTCTCATCATCATAATCCCAGAACTGTAGCCAATGCACCTGCTGGTGAAGTAAGTTTAAATATGGGTATCACAGGACCTGCCTACACTATCGGTGCAGCCTGTGCCGCGGGAAATATTGGAATTATTCATGGCATGCAAATGCTGCAACTTAACGAAGTTGATCTGGCTTTGGCTGGAGGAGTTTCTGAAAGTACAGGTACTTTTGGAATATTTGCCGGATTTAAGAGTCAGGGAGCCCTGGGATCCCATGATGATCCCGCTAAAGCAAGCCGGCCATTGGATGTAAACCGCAATGGTATTGTTGTTTCGGAGGGAGGAGCCATTTTCGTCCTGGAAAGATTGGAAGACGCCTTAAAAAGAGGAGCAAATATTTATGGAGAAATAGCCGGTTATCACGTCAATTCCGATGCCGTTGATTTTGTTCTTCCTGATACACAAAGGCAGATTCAGTGCATAAAGGCGGCATTGGCCAAGGCAAAAATTACTGCCAATGATGTCGATATCGTCAATCTTCATGCCACCGGAACAATTTCCGGAGATGATAATGAATGTGAAGCGGTTAAATTAATCTTTGGACAGGTTGAAAATACTTATATTAATTGCACTAAAGGATTTATTGGCCACGCGATGGGTGCCGCCGGAGCATTGGAACTTGCCGGGAATTTACCCAGCTTTACTGATAATAAAATTCATTCGTGTAAATATATTGAAAATGTTGATCCTAAATGCAGTCTGAAAAATTTAGTGAATGGTGATCCCGTGGAAAAGAAAGTTAAATTCATTTTGAGCAACTCCTTCGGTATGTTGGGAATTAATTCCGTTTTAATAGTAAAAAAATATAAAGAATAAACTTTTTGCGAGGAGTCGGCAAATTGGACGTAAGGCCATAAGACAAAAAATCATTGATATCATTGCTGATATCGCTATCGATGAGGATCTTTCAAACCTTGATGACAATATTAAACTAAGAGATCAACTTGATTTGGATTCCATGGATTTTCTGGATGTGATCATGGAGCTAAAGAAGCGATATAAAATTGAAGTGCCTGCTGAAGATTATCCTAAGTTGGCAACATTGAAAAGTTGTATTGAATATTTAGGACCAAAATTCAAATAAATTCACTATGTCTGGCTATGATACCATAATAATAGGTGCGGGCATGTCGGGACTGGCGGCCGGGATCAGGCTGGCGATGTTTGATCAAAAGGTCTGTATTCTGGAAAGACATAAAGTTCCCGGAGGTCTTAACTCGTATTATGAACGCCTGGACAGAAAACTGGATGTTGGATTGCATGCCATGACCAATTTTGCCCGCCGGGGCGAAAGAGGGCGGCCTTTGACAAAATTGCTCAAACAATTAAGAATTCCTTATGAAAAATTGGAATTGTCGCAGCAGCATTTCTCGCGAATAGTATTTCCCGAAAATCAACTTTCTTTCTCTAATGATCCCCAATTGCTCGTGCTAGAAATCGGAAAAACTTTTCCTCACCAGAAGGATAATTTTGCCAGGCTTCTCGATATTGTAATAAACTTTGATGATGTTAATTTAAATAACCGATATCAAAGCGCGAAAGGAAAAGTCAGGGAGATTATTTCCGATGAGAATTTACTCGAGATGATTTTCTGTCCCTTGCTGATTTACGGAAGCGCGTGGGAAAACGACATGGATTTTTCTCAATTCGTCATCATGTTCAAAAGCATTTATCTGGAAGGTTTCAGTCGGCCTAAAAATGGAGTTCGCGCCATCATCAATCTACTTATCGAGAAGTACTTACAACTCGGCGGAGAGTTGAGGCTGGGAGCGGGCATTAAAAAGATCGATATTGAAAATGGCGCCGTTAGAGGCGTAATTCTGGATAATGGAGAAATAATCCAATCCAATAAAGTCATGTCTTCCATTGGCTTGCCGGAAACAATGAACATTGTTTCTGAAAAGCAGGAATGTCCCGCGGTTGGCGCGATGAGTTTCACGGAAACAATATTGTTTTTTGATAAGAAGCCTTGTGATGCGGGTATTCAAGAGACAATTGTATTTTACAATGATGATGAGAAATATAACTACAAACGGCCGCCAACGCTCTGTGATTTCCGTAGCGCCGTTATTTGTTTTCCTAACAATTTTAATTATGACGACCAGAATGAAGGGGTGATTCGGGTCACTTATATTGCCAATTTTGAGAAATGGAATGAATTAGATAGAGAAACGTATCTCTTGAGAAAAAAAGATGTACGTAAAGAATCTCTGGCATTCATTACAAAATTATTTCCTGAATTTAAGGCTAAATTGCTTTATGGTGATGTTTTCACTCCGCGGACAATCATGCGTTACACGGGCCATATTAAAGGTGCTGTTTACGGAAGCACTCAAAAAGTCAGAGACGGCAGAACCGCTATTAAAAACCTTTTCATTTGCGGTACTGACCAGGGCTTTTTAGGAATAGTTGGCGCCATGCTCAGCGGCATTTCTATGGCCAATCTTCATTGCCTGATGAATGGAGACAAGGCATGAAGTTTAAGAATGTCGTTATTTCTTCTTTTGCCTATCATCTTCCTGACCAGATAATGACCTCTGAAGAGATTGAAGATAGGCTCGCTCCTTTGTATCAACGCCTCAAACTTCCCTGCGGCCGGATAGAATTGATGACCGGAATCAAAGAAAGACGTTTTTGGCCTCCGGGAACAAGGCCCAGCGATTTATCTACTCAGGCGGCCAGAAATTTGTTTGAAAAAAAAATAGTTAAACAGGAGAACATCGATCTTTTAATTCATGCCTCTGTCTGCCGTGATTTTCTTGAACCTCCGACGTCCTCGATTGTTCATCATAACTTGGGGCTGCGGCCGGAAACAATTATTTTTGATCTGTCCAACGCGTGTCTGGGGGTAATGAGTTCAATTGTAGTTGCGGCCAACATGATCGAAAACAATGTAATTAAACATGCTCTTATCGTATCCGGTGAAAATGGCAGCCCTTTACTGTTACAAACGATCGAACAATTATTAAAAGATGATAATCTTACAAGAAAAAGTATAAAAAAATATATTGCGAATTTAACCATCGGTTCTGCCGCTGTCGCTTATACGGTTTCTCACAAAGATTATGTAAATGGCGGTCATTTGCTTTTGGGTGGAGCATCTCTTGCCGATTCTTCGGCTAATGCTCTTTGCCACGGCGATGGTAATATGTCATCGCTGATGATGGAAACCGATTCCGAGGAGCTGATGCAATCCGGCGTCGTCCTGGCTGAAAAAACATGGGAGGAAACAAAACGAGAACTGGGATGGACGAATGCAGATGTTGATTGCTTTGTCGGTCATCAGGTTGGTGTGGCACATGAAACTCTTTTGAAGCAGACATTAAAACTCGAGAATTGTCCCACCTTTACCACTTATCAATATCTGGGGAACACCGGAGCGTCGGCCTTGCCCATTACGCTTAATATTTTTGACGAACAAAAAGGTATTTTCCGGGGAAGCAACGTTGGTTTGCTGGGCATCGGGTCAGGCCTTAATTCAGTAATGCTGGGGGTGAAGTGGTAAGACCGGACTGGTTAAATAAATTATATCCTTTCAAGTCAAATTTCC
>JQOA01000117.1:4121-5402 GCA_000753945.1 Smithella sp. D17
AGATAATGTTTCCATGCATTATATCGATGAAGGTCAGGGGAAACCAATGCTTTTGCTTCACGGCAATCCTACATGGTCCTTTTATTACAGAAATATGATTGCCGCATTTTCTTCCTCCCACAGAGTAGTTGCTCCTGATCATATCGGCTGCGGCCTCTCCGATAAACCGCAGGATTATGAATATACATTAAAGCAGCACATCGATAATCTGGAGACGCTTGTATCGCAGTTAGAACTAAAAGATTTTATTCTGATTGTCCATGACTGGGGTGGTCCTATTGGTTTTGGACTTTTAGAACGGCATCCTGATCTGGTTAAAAAAATAGTTATTCTCAATACCGCCGCCTATATATCCCCGGTTATCGCCTTCCAGATAAATATGTGCAGGATTCCTATTCTGGCTGAGCAGGTAATTCGCCGGTTAAATGGATTCGCGCTTACCGCTACTTACATGGCCGTAGCCAAAAAAATGTCACCGGAGATAAGAAAAGGATACTTATACCCTTATGACCATTATAATAATCGCATCGCTATAGCGCGATTTGTCGCCGATATTCCCATGAATCCCAATCATCGCAGTTATCAGACATTAAAAAACATAGAGCTATCACTTTCTAAACATCATTGTCCGTGTCTTATTCTCTGGGGGAAGCGGGATTTCTGTTTTCACGATTATTTTCTTCATCGCTGGATGGAAATTTATCCTCACGCTGCAGTAAAAACATTTGAGTCTGCCGGACATTATGTGCTGGAGGATGCCGGAGACGAAATAATAAAAGAATTGAAAAAGTTTCTATAGTTTGTTTTTATTGCTGCATAAATAATAATTATGGTGAGAATCTGTCCGTCATGAATATCGCTGATCGCTTTACACAGATAGCCCGGATAAATCAGCAAAAAGTTGCAGTGAAATATCCCCGTCGCGCGGGCAATAAGTATAATTATGATACCATCACTTTTGGAGAATTAGAATCTCTGTCCAATAAGTACGCAAACGGTCTTTCTAAGATCGGATTTAGCCGTGGAAGTAAAACGCTTCTTTTTGTAAGACCATCATTAAAATTCCCCGCTCTGGTATTTGCTCTTTTCAAGTTGGGAGTTGTGCCTGTATTGATTGATCCCGGCATGGGCAGAAAAAATCTTCTTGCCGCGATAAAAGAAATAGCGCCTGAGGGATTGATTGCCGAATCTGAAGTCCATCTCTTGAGTTTGATTTTCAGCAAAGCCTTTAAATCTGTTAAATTCAAAGTAACGACCAAAGGACCCCGGATAGGAAATTGC
>JQOA01000118.1 GCA_000753945.1 Smithella sp. D17
AGGCGAAGCTTAATTGGCAAGTTGTTATTTGAATTGTAACCATTGAGACAGGTTTTGTTTGATTCGATTTAGTCGAAGATTATCTATCTGGCCTATTGTACCCAAAAGGATATCGCCATTAACCACAGCCAGTCTGCTGATTCTTACCATAAAACAAATAGCTGATAACAAGAATAAATAAGTTCTGTAATTTTAGATTTTTCTGAAAGACGAACCAATACAGTAAAAATTCAATTGGGTTAAATAACATTTCTTCTCATGTTTAATTTAAGTATCAACCCTTTCCTCCTCTAAGAAGAAGAAAGACACAATCCAGTTAATCTTAACTTTTCAGCAAAAGCTAATACCGGCGATAATTGAAATGAAAACTTTTCTTGAACGAGGGCCGTCGAATTCGCAGAAAAATATCGATTGCCAGGTTCCTAAAACAATGCGGCCTTTCTCAATAATGACCAGTTCTGATGCACCGACTAACGACGCTTTAACGTGTGCCGCGGAATTTCCTTCCATGTGCCGGTAATTCGCATTCAGGGGAACCGCTTTGTCCAACGCCGCAAGAATATCGCGGGACACGTCCGGGTCGGCGTTTTCGTTAATTGTCACCGCAGCTGTGGTGTGTGGTGTATAAATCAGGCAAATACCGGATTCAATTTTATCTTCGCTGACTGCTTTCTGGACTTCCGCTGTAATGTCAATCATCTCAAAGCGGGAACGGGTCTGCACAGATATTTCTTTCATGGATGACTCGTCGTTGATTGAGCAGTTGTTTTGATAATTGCATAAATATCGTTGACGATTTGTTGGGAAATCACCAGCATGGCGTTACTTGCAGCCTGGCAATATCCCCGGGGAGACGATTCCTGCAATGGTTCTTCCCGAACATATTTTTTTTGAAACATCATTACTTTGCCGGTTTCTTTTTCCCGGGTGTCTTTCATGGAAATGGTGATACTGATAACCGCTGTTTTATTACTTTTATCAATACGCAGATAAAATTCCTCGATACCACCAGAAATGACAAATCGGCCTTCATCTCCTTCGGAACGGGAAAATATTGCACCGAAAAGGCCACTCCCTCTCATATCTCGCAAGAGACTATCGGCAATCATGTCCGCCGGATTTACCGCCCAGCGGGAGTAATTAAAAGAATCAAGGCTGTAAGCATCACTGCGAAAAATCATATTAGTAGAATTATAGGCAGCAGCAATGGAAAACCGGTTGAATTTGACGGATACCGCCAGCACGTCGAGATTTTTCCAGGATGGCGCTTCATAACTCAACAGATAATTTTCCACATTATATTGAGGCCGGCCGGAACCTGCACATCCGGTTATCAGGAATGATAAAACAACCAAGATAAAACAAAGGCTTTGTACTCCTTTCCCATAACTTTTAACCGTTATAAAAGGTCTCGTAATAGTGTTGTCATGCTGGGCACAATCGATGGGAATTATAGCTTGGTTAATACTGGATTCCCGCCTTCGCGAGAGGAATGACAAATGTAAATACAAATATTTAACGATTAGTAATAACTTTCTCATTGTTTATTCCTCTCGTTACTCCATGGCTTTTCTCGGCGGAGCCGGTTTAGAGAAAATGAGGTCCGACGGGTTTTTTGTCAAGCTTTCGGAAAGTTTTTGCAGATTTTCCGAAGTGATCCGCAAATGCTCTGAAGTGTCTTGCAGTTCATTGGTAATAACTTTTGCTTTTTTGTTGATATCTCCAAGTAAAATATCCGTTCGATCTGCTTTTTCCTGTAGTTTCAAAGCATCTATTTCTTTTTTTGCCTGACCGATCAATTTGCGGGCGTCATTTAAAGTAGCCATGGTTTCATTGGCAATCTGATCCACTTTACCCTCAGCAACCACCTTGTTAACTCTAGCCATCGTCTGATCCAGATTGCTGGAAGTGGATTCCAGATGATTCATTATATTGTTTATTCGCTTGCCTTTTACGAAGTCTTCTACCGCTCTGGACGTGTTTTTCAGCTGATCGGAAATATCTTTGATATCTATATTTTTTATGTTTTGCATAATGGCACCCGTATCGTCCAGAAAACGGCCGATTCCCGATCGGCGCGACGGAATAATTGGATAACTGGATTGAAAATTCATTTTCGGAGAGACAGACAAGTCGCCGGGGTTAAGTTGATCCAGCTCAATGAAAACAATCCCGGTAATGCCGGCTGTTTTAAGAGCGGCAACGGTTCGTTCTTGTAAATTGCCCTCCAGATCGATTTTCATAATTACTTCAATCAGGCGGTAGTCCGGCGCCACTTTAATACTCTGAACCTTGCCGATTTCGACACCCCGATATTTTATTGCCGAGTCAGCCTGAAGCCCCTGTACGGATTCATCAAAATAAGTCGCGTAGAGAGAGCCTTTCGTTAACATTCCAGACGCACCGATCCAGATGATAATCGCCGCACAAATCAGCGTGCCAATGATGACAAAAAGACCTATTGAAAATTTTGAGCTTTTAGCTGACATAAAACCTCTGTTCGTCAGAATCTGCGGGCGTCTGGCGCAGAAAGAAACTTTTTACCCGTGGATCTGTCGCCCGTTCTTTTAATTCCAGCGGCTTGCCTTCGGCAATAATACCTTTCGCTTCTTTATCCAACATTAACACTCTATGAGCTATTTTGTAAATAGATTCTAGTTCATGGGTCACGATGACCATAGTTGTTCCCAAAGCTTCTTCGGTTTTGATGATCAAATCGTCCAGCTCCGCGGCCGTAACCGGGTCAAGTCCGGCGGACAATTCGTCAAAAAAAAGCACGCGAGGGTCCAGTGCCATAGCCCGGGCTATGCCGGCTCTTTTTTTCATGCCGCCCGAAAGTTCGGACGGATGATGATTTTCGTAGCCTGTTAAATTAACCATGCCTAATTTCATTCTAATAATAGCATCGATAGTGGCCGGATCAAGATCTGTGTACTCCTGTAACGGCAGTTCGAGGTTTTCTCTAATTGTCATAGAACCAAACAGGGCACCGGATTGAAAAAGGACACCTATATTCTGTCTGTATTGGTTGAGTTCTTCTTCGTCGACACTGGTAATATCCATTCCTTGATACAGAACCTGCCCGGAATAAGGTTTTTGCAAACCAATCATGATTTTGAGCAGGGTCGATTTTCCGCAACCGCTGGCGCCGACAATGACCAGAACTTCGCCTTCATAAACCTGAAAGTTTACGCCTTCAAACACCACATTATTACCAAAACGCGCGGCCAAATCTTTGACAACAATAATTGGATTTTTTTCTTCGATATCCAAAATATGCTCCTTCACTCCTTCTATTACTTTATATAATAAAACATAATGGCAAAAATTGAATCGGCCACCACAATCATAAAAATAGCCACAACAACGGCAGAGGTAGTAAATTTACCGACATCCTGAGCGCCTGAACGCACTTGAAATCCTCTTTGGCAGCCAATTGCAGAAATCAATCCGGCAAAAACGGCCGCCTTAATTAAACTGGTTACAATATCGAATACCTGAATTGTTTTCATTGACTGAGTTACATATGTTTTTATCGTCAGATCAAGGCTGGTGATGCCGATTATCATACCGCCGACAACACCAAAAAGATCCGCATAAACAGTCAAAATCGGCACGACAATTACGGTCGCAATAACTTTCGGCATGGCCAGAAAGCGAATCGGTTCAAAACCCATTGTATGAAGTGCATCCACTTCTTCATTAACCATCATTGTGCCGATTTCCGCGGCATAAGCAGAACCGGAACGTCCCGCGACCAGAATCGCCGTCATAAGTGGTCCCAACTCTTTGATCATGGCAAAACTGACCAATGAGGGAACATAAATATTAGCGCCAACCATTTTGAATTGTAAAAAAGACATGAAGGCAATGATCAATCCAAGCAGAAGGCCTATCATGGCTACAATAGGCAGACCATCCACGCCTGCCCGATGGATGTAAAAAAGAACGTCTTTCCCCCGGAGTTCTTTAGGATGTCTGATAGTATAAAAAAACGCAACCAGTAATTCTCCAATAAACGTAATAAAATTGACAAAATCAGTCGCAAACTGCATTGAGGATTGCCCGATCTGCCATATAAAATCTCTGTGAGATTTCTTTGATTGAGGAGGTAACCCGCGCCGTTCGACCAAGCGAAATATAAAACCATCTTGCGATTTCTCCGACTCGGAAGGTAATTTACGGCGCTCTATCAGATTATACATAAAACCATCTTGCGACTTTTCAAACTTAAAAGGTAGACTTAGCAAGGCATCATCATGGATGACATTGAAAATCCCTTTAGATTTATTGTTCAAATTAATCAGTCGGCATTGGATGTTTTGGCTAGCCACTTCCTTCTCAATTTGAACAAAAGCCAAAGCCGCCGCACTGTCCAAATAACAGACTCCCGAGAAATCGATAGTTACAGATTTTAATTTTTGTTTAGAAATTTTACTTTTGATGTCGCTTCTGAATACCATCAGATTTTGCAGACTAAACTGACCGGAAAGATTAATGAAAAGATTCAAATCTTTCAGGGTGAAAGAAATGTTGTAATCCTCCGGACAATTTCCACGCATTTGTGTTGTCATTATTATTTATTTTCGTCTTGCAGTAAATATTTATCAGTTAAATATTTAAATTCAGGAAGTATTTAATCCCGTTGCCGGATACTTGTCAATG
>JQOA01000119.1 GCA_000753945.1 Smithella sp. D17
GTGTTTATCGCGGATTGAAAAAAATTACGGTGAGAAAAATCGAAAACGATTTTCTGGTTATTGAATATGCGGACAGCGATAAACTATACATTCCTGTTAATTCGCTGGACAGAATTCAACGCTATCTTGGCCCGGAGGGGTATGTACCGAAGATAGACCGGATGGGTGGCTCTTCCTGGGAGGCGGTCAAAGAAAAGGTAAAAAAATCAGTGCGGGAATACGCCGAGGAACTGGTCTCCATTTATGCCGCCCGCGAAGCACTGGAGAGAAAATCATTTGCTCCGCCGGACAGGATTTACGAGGAATTCTGCTCTACCTTTGAGTTTGAAGAAACGCCGGATCAAGTCAAAGCGATTGAAGATGTTCACCTCGATATGGATGACGGTAAACCCATGGACCGTCTTATTTGCGGCGATGCCGGATTCGGTAAAACGGAAGTGGCAATTCGTTCGGCTTTTCGCGCTGTCATGGATGGCAAGCAGGTTGCCGTTTTAGTGCCTACGACCATTCTGGCAGAACAGCATTATCAGACTTTTTCCCGCCGTTTCAACGATTTTCCCGTTCGTGTGGAGGTATTGAATCGTTTTAAAAGTACCGCCGAACAAAAAAAGATTATACAAGAGTTGAAAAGTCAGAAGGTGGATATTATTGTGGGGACACATCGCCTGCTGCAAAAGGACGTTGAGTTTAAAGATTTGGGATTGGTGATAATCGATGAGGAACAGCGTTTTGGTGTGTCGCATAAGGAGAAATTAAAGAAGATGCGCACACTGGTTGATGTGTTGACGCTCTCGGCGACGCCGATTCCGCGCACACTTCATTTATCACTGATCGGCATCAGGGATTTGTCCATTATCAACACACCACCGGAAGATCGTGTGTCCATAAAAACTTATGTTTTGGAATTCGATGAGGATGCGATCAAGACCGCGATAGAAAATGAATTGGCCAGGCAAGGGCAGGTGTTTTTTGTCCATGACCGGGTGCGCTCAATTTATTCTATCGCTCGTCTTATTCAAAGTCTGGTGCCGCAGGCGAGAGTCGGTGTTGTTCATGGCCAGATGAAACCTGCGGAAATTGAAAAGGCAATGGCTCAATTTGTCCGGCAGGAATGCGATGTTCTTGTTTGCACAACTATTATCGGTTCCGGTCTGGATATCCCCACAGCCAACACGATAATTATCAATCGCGCCGAAAAATTCGGATTGGCGCAGCTCTATCAGATTCGCGGCAGAGTGGGACGTTCCAATCAGGAAGCTTTTGCTTACCTTTTATTGCCTCGTGGAGCAATGCTTTCCCGTGAGGCGATGAAAAGACTACAGGTAATCAAGGAATTTTCCGAGCCGGGATCAGGATTCAGGATAGCTTATAATGATCTGGAAATTCGCGGCGGCGGAAATCTACTGGGCATTTCCCAATCCGGTCATATTTCCGCTGTTGGTTATGAACTTTATACCGAGTTGATGGAAAAAACTGTTCGGGAAATCAAGGGAGAAAAAACTGCCGAAGAAGAATCAATGCCGGAGATTCAATTGGGAATCTCCGCATTTATTCCGGAAGAGTATGTACAGGATGTTCACCATCGGCTGGTTTTATATAAAAGAATATCTTTAGCCGAAAACGAAGAAGACATTGATCAGATCAGGAGCGAATTACAGGATTGTTACGGTAAGCCACCGCAATCAGTGGACAATTTGCTTCAGGTAATCAACATAAGAAATTATCTTAAACCGCTGAAGGGGAAGAAAATGGGCTATGACGGCAAATATCTGTATATTTTCTTCCTGAATACTTCTCCGGTTGATCCGGCAAAGAT